>JBLNFG010001053.1:0-9647 GCA_050263495.1 Myxococcales bacterium
TCTAGCAAAGCAAGAGCTCGCGGAATGTCCGGTTCAGCGTGAAGTAGCTCTTGCATTGGGTCAACCCGCATCTTGAGTCGGTGCGGTACTGAGCTTATGTCAAAGCGGCTCACATCGAGTGCTGGCGAGACTTCGTCCCAAAGCAAGGGTGTCGAAACAGTGGCTCGCGGCACGGCTCGGACTGAATACGGAGCGACAATCGCCCGACTCGGTCCGGTTTGTCCCGTATCAACATAGATACGAGGTCCACGTTGATCGCGCCGGCGCTGCATCGTCGCTATGTCCGTGTGGCGCGAGGTAGCCAAGCGCCCAAGTAGCTCAACAAGCAAACGTGCAGCCTCGTACGGAATCCCTGGCCCGAGCGGAACAATCAGGTGCAGCCCAGATTGGCCGGACGTCTTTGGGAAGCTCTCGAGGCCTGCCGCCTCTATCAGTTCGCGAAGCGTATGAGCAACCGTGATCGCTTCTCGCAGGCTCAACGCCTCCACGTCCAAATCCAAGGTGATAAAGTCGCAGGTCTCGAGGCTCCGAGTACGCGACGCCAACATATGGATCGGAATGCACCCGAGGTTCACGACGTACCGCAAGGTCTCACGATCGTTAATCAGGAAGCCCTGACGCGCTCGACCTTGCCCGTTTTCTGGAGGTAGCTCGAGGGTTGGAACCCAGGACGGGATCCCCTGAGGCACGTTCCACTGGTAGAAGTGCTTTCCCGAAATGCCATCAGGATATCGCACCAGTATCACGGGACGATCCGCAAGATAGGGCAGCATCACCTCCGCTACCTGCTCGTAGTACTCCAGAAGCTGCCCTTTGGTTATGCCGTCATCGGGCCAGTACACCTTGTTGGGGTTAGTGATCTTGACCAGGCGTGACTCCCTAACGACATCTTCCAGGGCGCCATCGTTGTTGCCAGGAATCGTCGAGGGCACCTGGTCCGGCACGGTTGCTTCCAACTCCTGCTCAACGGGCGGCCCGGCGACGCAGCTCTGGGGCTCCAGATCATCACGAATGCTCTGAAACACGGGAAATCGGAGCCTCCCGTCCTCAGTCCAGCCACCGAAACGGACACCTATTACGATGCTCGGCTCCACGAACACTCGACCGTTGGGTGCTGGCTCCAAGCGCCCAACGGCCGCACAGTTCTTGCGCTCAATGCCACGAGCTTTCTCGCGCAGAGTCGTGATTGCTTCATCATCCAACCCGCTGCCTACCTTACCTCGAACGACGAGCTCTTGCCCGCGATAGCTCGCCACATCGATGGCACCTAGCTTCGCACGGTTACCTTGACCTCGGGTTAGCCCAACCACGACAAACTCAGCGTCGCGGTGGCACTTCAGCTTCACCCAATCGCCCGTGCGTCGCGGCCCTGGTCGGTAGGCAGAATCGGCGCACTTGGCAACGATGCCCTCCAATCGTTCACGCCGACAGAATTCGAACAGGGCTCGACCGCTGTCGTCGAAGTGATCAAGTCCGCGAAGAACGCCGTTCCCGCGGACAACAAGACCAAGCAATTCTTTCCGCTTTCGGAGCGGCAGCTCACGCAAGTCCCAGTCACCCACGGCGAGCAGATCGAAGACGAAATAGCTCACAGGGACTTCACGCGCGATTTGCCAAACATCCGAAGCGCGTGCGTGAATGCGTCGCGCGAGGCGCGCGAAGCTAGGTCGCCCAAACGCGTCGTTCGCTATGATTTCGCCGTCGAGCACGAGCCGCTGCGCGGGTAGCGCGCGCAGCGCGCGAGCAATCTCGGGATAACTTTGGGTAACAGCCGTGCCACGCCGCGACCAGAGTGCTACCTCACCCGAGTGCTTGTCGGCGACAATTCGCACGCCATCGAGCTTCAGCTCATACTGCCAGCCACGGCGGTTCAGGATATGTTCGGTCTGCGCCGGGGTTAGTCGAGTGAGCTCAGCACAAAGCATCGGCTGCATGCCGCGTGTCTCGAATGGCTGGTGCTTGGCGCCATACTCTTGAGCGAGCGCCTCGACGTGCGTCGAGTTGTCATGGCTCGCTAGTTCAACGGTGGTCAAACCCGAAAGCACACTCCGTGGGCGCTGCTCAATAATGGAGATTTCGGTACTCGCAAACGCATCTTGCTTCTTCAACAACAACCACTGACGTTGCTCGTTCCTGGTCTCCTGCTGGCGATGACTCAACACGAGCGCGAAGCGCCCCCTGAGTTTGTATCCAAAAAGCACAAAATCGAGTTTGCCAGCCCTCAGACCGTCTTCGGCTGGCCGCTCCAAGTAACGAACACGACCGGTGTCCCACAAAACCATGGGACCTGCGCCATAGTTGCCCTTCGGAATTAAGCCCTCGTATTCCAGGTATTCGATCGGGTGGTCCTCGGTCTGTATCGCCAAGCGGCGATCGCGCGGATCGAGGCTGGGGCCTCGAGGTACTGCGAAGCTTTTCAGTACACCACCCACCTCGAGTCGTAAGTCGTAATGCGTGCGCGTTGCTTCGTGTAAATGAACAACAAAACTACCTTCGGTAGTCGCTGCTGATCTATACAGAGGTTCAGCGCCAGCGGGTTCATTCGTTGTCCTTACGTTACGTTTGGACGCGTACCGCTCAAGAGGCGACTCGGGAGCTTCCGGATGAGGCGACAAGGCTCTATCTGCTTAATCCTAGATGCCCGCGCGCGCCATCCAGTCTGCCAGTATCTCTTTCGGTCTGGTCTCGATCCCGATCAAGCTCTTCACTGCAGCTTCATCCTAAAGCCTCTCGTTCCATCTGATCCACAAAAAGTGTTCGGGACGGATGAAGCAGCAGTACTTCTGCCCCACAGACAACGAAATTGTCGAACGGAGTGAGATGGTCCGTGGCTACGAATACGCCAAGGATCAGTACGTTCTGTTCACAGAGGAAGAGCTCGATGCGCTCGAGTCGCCCAAAAACAACTCGCTAGAAATCCTCGAATTTGTCCCACTTGAATCCGTAGACTTGCTTTACGTCTCCAAGACCTACTATCTCGGCCCAGACAAGGGCGGGGACAAGGCCTACAAACTGCTGTCGGACTCGATGAAACGCACCCAGAAGGTCGCAGTTGGTCGATTCTGGACACGCGGAAGGGAGCAGTTAGTACTCGTTCGGGCGTACAAGACTGGTTTGGTCTTGCATTATGTGTACTACGCCAACGAAGTTCGCGCTTTTGACGAGGTGGACACGGGTGCAGTTGTCAATTTCTCGCCGGTCGAATCGGAACTCGCGGACAAGCTGATTGCACAGCTCACGACTGACGCGTTCCATCCGGATCGCTATCGAGATATGTACAATGACCGCCTGCGCGATGCGATCGAACAGAAGGTTGCTGGCCAACAGATCCATGTGAGTCAGCAACAACCCACCGCGCAGATCATCGATCTCTTCGAGGCGCTCAAACGCAGCCTCGAAGTCCGTCCATCTAACGATCAACCATCCTTGGAACAGACACAACCTGAGTCGACGACCGCACCCGCTCCAGAAGCTCCCAAACCTGGCCCTCTGCCAGCTGTGGACGATCAGCACGATGAGAGAGGTCCGTCACACGCGAAGCCGCGACCACCCAAGAAGGCAGAGCCCCGCGCCCCGCGGCGTACGCCGAAGCCCGCAACGGGATAAAAACGGAGGCCTATGGTGCGGGTGTTCACTGGCACGAGCGGATTCAGTTTTGACGAGTGGCGAGGGCATTTCTATCCCACTGGCCTCGCACCAGAAGCTCGGCTCGGGTATTACGCATCACGCCTTCCTTGCGTCGAGATCAACAATACGTTCTATCAGATGCCCAAGCGTTCACTGCTTGAGCGTTGGCGAGACACAGTTCCCGAGAGCTTTCGATTTGCACTCAAGGCACCCCGCCGACTGACCCATACTCAACGGCTGAGAGCAGAGGGGGACACTCTTGGCTATTTTCTCGACGCCGCGGCATCACTCGGTCCAGCACTTGGACCGGTTCTGTTCCAACTGCCGCCCTTCCTGCGCAAAGATGTCCCGCTGCTCTCTGACTTTCTCGCGAAATTGCCGCCGTCGATCCTTGCAGCCTTCGAATTTCGACACAGCTCCTGGTTCGACGACGAGGTCTTCGCGCTGCTGGGGAGCAAAAACGCGGCTCTGTGCGGGGGTGATTCCGACGAGGGTGGCTACGCGCCGCCCCAGATCGCCACCGCAGATTTCGGGTATCTGCGTCTGCGCGCGCCAAGCTACGATGCCACGCGCTTGCGCGACTGGTCAGAGCGGATCCTGGCCGAACGTTGGACGAATGCTTACGTTTTTCTCAAACACGAAGTGTTGGGGCCTGCCTACGCCGGTTTTGTCGCGGCCGTGGTCGCAGGCGCGGCGGAGCCCGTGTTGCCTTCCGAACTCGATGCCCAAGCCACTTCGCAAACAACTCCAGTAACTTTGGCCAAGGGCTCCGCGCGGACACGCTCAGCAGAAGCGCGACGCGCCCGTGAGCACCAGTCACCGCGAAGAAGGCAAGCCGCGCGGTGACCCACGCCTCCGGTTGGCGGTCAGCCATCACGCTGAAGGGGCGCGTGTGTTGACGGATTATTCTGCCCGCCACATGAATTGTGAGTGTCGGACGTGATCGAACCTGCCAAGAGCGGCCGCTCGAATTGCCGGGGCTGCGGGCGCAAGATCTCGAAAAGCGAATTGCGCTTCGGCGAGTCTCTCGACAACCCGTACGCCGAGGGTGAAGCGTTGGTTTGGTACCACGTGGTTTGCGCAGCATGCATGCGACCCGAAAAGTTCGGGCCGGCACTCGACGGCTATGCGCTGCCGATTGCCGAGACCGACTGGCTGCGAGCCACCATAGAGGCTGGGTTAACGCACCCGCGCCTGACACGGCTGGTGCGCGCCGAGCGCGCCCCCAGCGGCAGCGCCCATTGTCGGCAGTGTCGAGAATTGGTTCCCAAGGGCAGCTGGCGCCTTGCTCTCCAAATGTTCGAAGAGGGTCGAATGCAACCCATCGGCACTATTCACGTCCAATGCGCGCTAGCCTACTTCGGAACGATGGAGATTCGGGACCGCCTGGAGCGACTCACCGAGGCCCTGTCTCCGACTGATCAGTCTGAAATCGAGCGCCTGATTCGGGATGGTGCCGCGACCGGCGCCGCCCAATCTGCTTCTGTTCCGGGCGAAATGTGACGTCAGTAGAGTATCGGCAATTGGCAACCGATACTGCATGAGCCCTTTCCGTTCTCGAGCCCTGCGTCGCATTCCTCGTTTCCGTTGCGTACGCCGTCGCCGCAATGCGGCCCTACCAGACATTTGGTGCTGCACTTTCCGTAGGCGGTTGAGTCGGCGGTGTTCTTACTACCGTCATCGCACTGCTCAAAGCCCGTCTGCAACACACCGTCCCCACAATATCCGGGCCGTTTGCAGCTTGGCGTGCAACCGATGCCCTGGGTTGTCGTATAAACGGATTGAGCCGAAGGCTCATCGCACTCCTCACCCGCATCCGCTTGTACGACCGCATCGCCACAACGCGGGCCAAGCTCGCACCGGTCCGTGCAACGGCCGTAACTGCCGGCAGCTCCTGCAGGTACATTCGCGGTCCCGTTGTCGCAAGCCTCCCTGCCAACACGGACGCCATCTCCACAGAGGGTGGAGCACTCACTTACTGCTGTCGCAAACCCTGTCAGGGTAAGCTTGAAATTGGAACCGTACCCATATCGTTCAGCATGAAAGAGCGAAATCTCGTGCACATGCCCTGCAAGCAAGCCCAGCTTCTGGGCCTGGGACGCGTCCAGGGAGATCCCGCCGTTGGCAATACCGTGCAGCCCACCGAGATCGACCGCGAGTCGACCATTGATGAACACCCACACGTCGTCGTCACCGGAGAACGCCAATTGCTCACCGCCGCGGTAAATGAACCAAGTTCGCACGAGGCTGGTAAAGCTGAAGTTACCTTGAAGTGTCTGAGGATCAGGACTCCCGAAGATGACGTCGGGCTTTGCCAAATTTTGGATTTCCAGCCCTTCTGCCACAAACCCTTGTCCATTGATCGGAAGGAACCAACACTTCCCATCTGCACAGGTCGTCGCTGGCCCACAATCCGTTGGGCTATCAACCTTACTATCGAACACGTACGAATCCGTCGAGCCCTGCTGGGCCAGACAGAGCTTGGAAACGATCGTGCGGTTTACTGCAGGCGCGTCCACGTACCATTGGGCAAACGCCGCGTCGGCGCTCATTTGATTGAACGCGTAGGTTGTGCCGGATCCGGCGAGCGTGCCACGCGGACATGCCGCATCTGTCGCCCCGGTGAGCAGTCCGTTAATGGGCGCGCCCACGCAAAGACCAGTAAGCGTCGGAAGACCGGAGGCGTCCAGCGTCGCTGCCACCAATCCTGGGGTTTCGATGCTCGGGCCGCGCGTTGCTTCGAAGTCGGGATGAGTTGGAGCGCCGGGCAACGCGCGTTGTGATCCTACGAAGTCGCGGTAAACGACGGGTATCGAGAGCTGCCTTGGTAGAGCTCCTATTACTGCCTGACACGCGTACCCTGATTCCTTCTTACAGAGCGCCGAGCAACCGTCACCCCCAAGCTGATTTCCGTCGTCGCATTCCTCCGCCTCGCCCGGCAAAGTCATGCCATCGCCACATTGCGAGGTACAACCGGCGCTGGTGCAGCTCGGTTCCACGGTGCACTCGGGGGAGCAGCCGTCCGCGGGACGGTTGTTGCCATCGTCGCAACGCTCAGCGCCTTCACGAACGCCATTTCCACAGACCGCCCGTACGCAAGCGGCGCCAGCACTGGGGCACACCCAATAGCTAGGCCTTCCGTTGGCTCCAGCTGACGCGTCGCGCTCGAGTTGACATACGTTCGAGCAACCGTCCCCGCTCACTGAGTTTCCATCGTCGCAGGACTCACGCCCAACTAGTACCGAGTCGCCACAAACCTCGACGCAAGGGGCGCCCACCAAAGGGCAGACGTATCCCTTTTCGCTGATGCAATTGGCGCCACAACCATCGCCAGGCGACGCGTTGCCATCATCGCACGTCTCGTCTCCGACGATACGACCGTCCCCACACACCTTGGTACTGATGCATGGCTGACCAGGTATGGCACACAGGTGATCGGCTTCGACGCGGCATTCCGTGGAACAACCGTCCTTGCTGAGGCGATTCCCGTCATCACACTGCTCGTCCGCTTGGTTCATCCGCCCGTCACCACATGCTGGCGCTGGCGTGGCCACACTAGCACCGGCGATGCCGGTTGCTCCGGCGTGGAAGACCCCAGGACCAGTCCACGCTCCGGCTGCCCCAGCTTGATTGCGCACGGGACCTTCCGAAGATTCCTCCGTCCCGCCACAGGCAAGCAGCAGTGCGGTTCCGACTACAGTGGGCAGCGTTAGTAGCCTGATCCGCAGACGGAAAGAGCTACTTCTAATTTGCAGAGCGCTGAAACGCACAGCGGGACCAATCACGGCGACTTGCAACGAACACCTGACGGACGTCATGCTGCAACACTATAGGCAGGGCAGCTGCGAACGCAAAAGACATCTGGCAGTACAGCCCCATTCTCTCGGGCGACAAACGTGCAACACAGCACTCGCAACCGCTCGGCCGCGCCGTTATCCGAAATTCGTGCGCCGCAAAGGAGTCTCGCGGACAAGCCGGTCCCAAAGTGCGATGACCACCCACCTCGCCCCGCCCTCCAAAGTGTGGCTGGCTGTACTATGTCCGCGATGTGTGTTTGGCACTCTATACTGGTAGCGCGTTGAATTCTCACCCAACACCACGCATGTCGGGAGACTCGGGGTGTTAGAGAGCGAAACTGAAGAAGAACGGCTCCTCTACGCCCTTGCTTCCCATTGGAGCATGGAGTGCCGTAGAGACTGCCTTGCCGTTCCAGAAGTGAAGCATGCCGTGCCACTCGGTTCCGTCTTGGCACCGCGAGTGATATTGCACAACCTTGACGCCCTTGAGCTCGAGCTCGCCATGCAGCTTGAGGTGCTGTTGGCACCGATATCCAACGTATTCGACCACCGTTCGGACGTAAGTCGCGTTGTTGAGTTTTGCCGAGGGAAAGTCGATCTCAGCAACGTAGTAGGTCACACCCGCCTCTTCGGCCTGCCAGGTGCGACGTTTACTTTGGGCGCTAAGCTCAGCACCAGGCGGCATTGCCACTTTGAACCCGAGCTGTGAGTCTCGCAACGTCTCCCAGTTCGCCGGCAGAGTCAGATCTTCAGCCGTGTTCTGCTCGGCGGGTGCAGTTCCGTGCTGACACGCCTTGAGTTCGCGATTCGCCTGCGAACAGTTGGTGCTAGCTTGGTGGGCGCAGAACGCGTCATCAGCAGCCTCGTATTGACACTCGAGCGCGTGGCGAATCTCTTGTCCGCACTTGCCAGGATTGTGCAGATAGTGGCCACAGCTCGATCGGTATAGCTCGGCTACCTGCTTCGAGCATTTTTGTGTTGCCCGCTGATTGATCTTCTCGCAGATGGACTTTAATCCGTCTCCCTCTGACTTGGGCGTTTCCATCGTAGGTTGCGGCACCGCTGACGGTTTTTCTTCTGCCCGTGAACTCTGCTCTTGAGGTGATGGTTGGGTTGGACGGCGCGTCTGTTCTTCGGGCTCGGAGCGGTCAACGGCCGGCAAGCTCGCCGGTGAAGGTCTCTGTGCCTCCTGTTGGGCACCACAAGCGGACGCAGCGATACACACCAGGGTCACAGTCCAAAAGCGCAGTTCCTCACGCATGGCCTCATCCTAACCGGCCTGAGGCGGTGATGCTGCACTAAATTCGCAACCACATTCCCATGGCGACTTGCTTCCGAGTTGCGGGTTCCGCTCTCGGACGGCAAGTTCCCTCTGCCCTTCCGAGTTGCGGGTTCCGCTCTCGTACGGCCAGTTTGCCTCTGCCCTTCCGAAGGGGAGTAGAGCCAGACAGAGTGCCTGTCGCGACAAACGGCGGTCGCACGCGCTGGTCAACCGCGCCGACGAGGAAGACTGGTAGAAGGAGGTTCCCCCGTGCGCTGCGGTGATCTAGGATGCCCGACCAATGTTCGAGAAATCCTCTGATTTTGGTTATACCGAGGCGGTGCCGGCAGTTTACCGTAAGACGCTCGTGTTCGGCGAGAAAACGTTGCTCACCGAGTTTCGCATGCAGAAGGGAAGCAGCCTGCCCGCTCATGCTCATCCCTACGAGCAGACGGGATACCTCGTTCGCGGTCGCTTGCGGCTGACCATAGGCGCGGAAAGCTTCGACGTCTGCCCTGGCGATAGCTGGAGCATTGGAAGCAACATTCCGCATGGCGCGCAGATTCTAGAGGACTCCGTAGCCATCGAGGTGTTCTCACCGGTGCGACAGGATTACCTCCCGGCCTAGAACGCCTAAACCAGTGCTCCTCCGATCCGAACGCAGCCTTTTAGGCGAGCGCGGATTGGGGACGCGCAAGCTCTCGCGGGCCGAGTGAGCTTCTCAATGATTCGTGCCAGTGGCGCTCAGGGGCAGATAGAGCGTAAATGCGCTGCCACGGCCGAGTCCGGCGCTAACTGCACTAACCGTCCCACCATGGAGCTCGATCACGCCTTTGACGAGAGCCAGGCCCAAGCCCAGGCCCGCCTTGCCGCGGGTGAGAGTGGCATCGACCTGAACGAATGGGTCAAAGATGCGTTGCGCAACCTCATTCGTGAAGCCAACCCCAGTGTCGACGACTTGA
>JBLNFG010001054.1:0-2783 GCA_050263495.1 Myxococcales bacterium
ACGCGCTTGCCATTCACGTACACGCCATTGACGCTATTCAGGTCGAACAGAAACACCGAACCGCCCACCAGGCGGAACTCAGCGTGTTGGCGCGATACGAGTGGATCGTCCAACACGAGCCGACACATCGCGCTACGGCCCACGAGCAACTGACCGCCACGTAGCTCGATGGCGTTGCCCTTGTACTCCACCCAGTAATGGGGATTATCGACTGGCACTGTTCAGTGCTACGAGCATAGCTCGAAATTTCCAAGGCTATCAATACGCTTCACACCGAAGATCGACGCGGCAGAAAGCCGCCCCCTCGGGCAGCACTAATCCTCGCTGGGATTCCACCCATCGCCGCCCCTCCTGCGAAAGCTATAGTGCGGATAGTACGCGCTCGAGGCCTTCAATCCACCCCACCTGGAACCGCTCGGCCGGCCCCAACTCGTTACGTACTGCGCGCAAGAGCTCGCAGTAAGAACGCAGGCCATGGCGGTCATATCCAATAGAGCCTCGGGCCACCTGGTACAGGGCGTCGACGACCGGCGCCGGCCACGGCATGCGGATTCCGGAGTAGACCCGAACGAGCCAGTCGAGCCAAATCCCCCGTCGGGTGCCTTCAAGCAGGCGAACAGCCAAGTCAGTCGACTTCTCGAGCACATCGTTGGTTGGAGCGAGCCCCGTCTTCGCCTCCCGCAGCACCTGCTCTAGAGGGCCAGCCAGAAGACGTTCAGCCTCATCAATCCGCCCCAATGCCAGAGCTTTATCCGCGAGCTGCCCCACAACACCGAACGCATCCAGCCGTTTCGTCGGCTGCGGAATCTCGGAGAGTACATCGCTGACCTGCGAAGACTCGCCGGCAATGCGCATTTCCTGTCCACCAACGCGCATCAGATCACCAACAGCCAATCGTGCCCGCGCGTCGATGCGCGTCCCATTGACGTACACCCCATTGCGGCTCGAGAGGTCGTCTACCCAAAGTTCCGAGTTCGCACGCACGATAGCCGCATGGCGCCTCGAGACCAAGGGATCGTCAAGAATGACGTCACAATCCTCGCCCCGACCAAGGACAAGCTCTGCATCAATTGCGATGCTTTGATCGGCCCACCGCAGCCGGAAACCACACATATCGATTCAAGCATGATATCTCCCGCTTCCCACATAGGCCAGTTTCCGCTCCCAGTCCGAATGTCGGCGACACACCCACCCTGGTAGCGCGATTGCATCGAACTGATGGCCCTTGAGGCCAACCGCTACGCGGCCGCTCACGCCATTGCCTTGCTCTTGCCGCCTTTCATGCGCTTTCGTCCTCGCGATTCGCATGCGAATTGCTGGTACCCGTCATCTTAGAAAATTCAGGGTACCGGCACTGAGACAACTGGCGTCTCTGGCTCGCAGACTGGTCGCGCCGCAAGGCCAGGGTTGTCCTTCGGTGCGTCCCATCTTCATTGTTTCGGCGATGCCGTGCGGCGGCCCACACCGACGCCAATCGTACCTCATGGGGATCTCGTTCGACCGCTCATGCCCGATTCCGGCGTCGAGACCACGGCGGGCCGAATCCCGGGTGTTCCGCGAGTCTAGTGCGACCTGTGTCGCGGATTGCGTCTTCCAATGCGTTAGCTCGCCCTCAGGTGGGGTGCTTCGGCAGCTCAGTGTTCACTGAATAATCCGGAACTGTTCGATGCCACACGCCAGGAACCGTCACGTGCCGTGTGGTCAGGTGGATGAACGCTCGCTCTGCCGGAAAACCCCTGGACGCTCCGAAATCCGGGTTCAGTCCACCTGCGCCCACTCGCTTCGCCAACGCGGGGCATAAGACCAGCGGAGCCGTGGGGTTGGCCAACAGCGTGCATCCCCTCCGGGGACGATAGCTCGCGCGGAATTGCCTGGGGGTCGTCAGAACGACGACGCAATCCTCTTTCGTTGCGTTCGACGTGGAACAAAGGGTTCAGGAACCACCACGAGAGAGAGTGTGCTGCCGCCATTGTCCGATCGCATTCGGAGCTCGTTGTCGATGCCTGCGCACCGCACCGCCATTGTCCGATCGCATTCGGAGTTCATTGCCGATGGGTTGATACTACGCCGCCGTTGTCCTGTCGCGAGTAGCGATGGTGATGTGGTCCGAGGTGCAGATGCATGCGTGAACCCTCTCCTCACGACTACCGAACATCCTGAATGGTTGGATGCTCGTAGACTTTGGCCTATGCTTGGGCGTGTAAGCTTGGTTCAGTGATTGTCTTTCGAGGGCTGGAGGTGAACCATGGGTGTGATTACCGACTTCTTCCTCGCTTCACGTTCAGACGTTACTCGCGTGCTTAGGGGCTGGCGGCTTCCGCCTCTGACAAACCAAGAGTCCGCCAGAGTTCCACCCCTAGCCTTGGGTTCGGCGGATCCGCAAGCTAACCCGGCGCCACCGATCGACTCCCTTCCCAATGTTCAGTGCAACGGGATGCTCCCCGAGAGATTGGCGCTGGTCTTTGCGTCTCTCGCAGAGGTCGATCCAGATCGCGCGTTGGACTTGATCCTGCTCGAATACCTCACCGGGCCGCCTGAATCGGAAGTCACGGTGCAGCGCTTGCCCGCCGCATTCGTCAACGCCCTTGCGAATGCGAGGGAACGAGACCTGGAGCGTGCCGCAAAGGTGCTGGAAGACGATGATGTAGATCGCTGGGGCGATGCGTTACTGGGCACAGCGAACGAACTTTCCAAGATCCTTATGCGCATCCAGAATCTGGCCCGCCAAGGTCTCTCTACGCAGGCGGATCTGTTCGTTTGGACCTGCACTTGACGTCGATCGC
>JBLNFG010001055.1:0-3072 GCA_050263495.1 Myxococcales bacterium
GTTCGCTGGGTCGATCGCCGAGCGTTTCGTCGATGTCGGCGAATTCGTCCGTTCTGATACCCGGGTCGTAACCTTGGTCGATCTGTCGACCTTAAGGCTCGAGTTCACGATTCCCGAGGTCCACATTGCCGCGGCGCAACCCGGCGCCAAGGTTCGGTTCAGCGTCGCCGGTTATCCCGATCGCAAGTTCGAAGGCACGCTCAAGTACATCAGTGCGCAGGTGCGACCCGCGACGCGAGACATCGTCGCCGAAGCAACGGTAGACGCCCCGGAGGTCGCTCTGCGGCCAGGCATGTTTGCGTCGGTACAACTGGCTACGGGAACCCAGAACGCCCCGATCGTCCCCCGCCGTTCGCTCCTCGAGCGCGATGGGAAGTTCGTCGCGTTCGTGGAAGCCAACGGATGTCTCGAAGAACGTATCGTCCAAGCCGGAGAAACCCTGGGCGAGGAGGTGTCCATTCAACGCGGCATTGCCGCCGGGGAGAAGTTGGTTGCGACTCCCAGTTCCGAGTTGCGGAATGGCCAGCGCATCCTCTAGCGGTGTCTGCGGTAGTCCGCGCAAATTCATGTAGTCACACGTTCGAGTTCACGGCGACCCGCATGACGGCGCCGTTGGGTGAGTGCGCGCAATCCGCGCTGCGTCAAGCGCGACTCCAGCGCACTCTCCCCAAGCAGTAAGACTCCAGCAGTTGTCGAGCCGAGCAGGAACGAGTGAGTTCCTCCTTCTCGGCTGTGTGCGTGTCCGTCCGTTGTTCGTCGAAAGGATCCCTGAATGCAGTGGCTAGCCCGCATCAGCGTCAAACGCTCCGTCTTCGCGACGGTGCTCATGCTCGTCATTCTCGTCCTTGGCACGGTTTCCTACAAATCCCTCGGGCTGGACTTCTTCCCGAACACGGACATTCCGGTCGTGGTTGTCACTACCATTCAGCAGGGCGCCGCTGCTGAAGAGATTGAGAGCGAGATCACCGACAAGATCGAGGGTGCGGTCAACACGATCAGCGGCATTGATAATCTCAGCTCCACTTCGAGCGAGGGTATTTCCATCGTGATCGTGCAATTCACGTTGGAGAAGCCGGTCGACGTCGCCGCTCAAGAGGTGCGAGACAAGCTGAACCAGGTCATCCCGCAGCTCCCGAAGGGCATCGATACCCCAGTGGTAAGCAAGATCGACCCGGGTGCCGTGCCGGTCCTCTTTCTCGCGTTGCGGTCGCAGCAATCGATTCGTGACACCACGGAGCTCGGCGACAAGCTAGTACGTCGTAAGATCGAGACCATCGACGGCGTGGGTGAGGTGTCGCTCGTTGGCGGCCGCAAGCGTCAGATCAACGTCATCTTGGATCCGGTGCGGCTACGCGCGCAAGGCATGACGGCGCTCGACGTCCAGCGTGTGCTCGCGACCCAGAACCTGAACATTCCAGGTGGCACCATCGAGACCGGTCCTGGCAACATCACGTTGCGCATTGCCGGCCGTGTCACGTCGATCGATGAACTCAAGCAGATGATCGTCCGCGAGCAAGCGGGGCATCCGATTCGCATCGCCGACGTCGGTCGGGTCGAAGACGGGCAAGAGCGCGAGGAGAGCTTTGCTCAGTACGACGACGATCCCACGGTCGTGCTCACGGTCAAGAAGCAGTCGGGCAAGAACACGGTTGCAGTGGTCGACGCTGTGCTAGCCAAAATCGGCGAGATTCGTTCGTCGCTTCCGAAGGGAGTGTCTCTTGACGTCGTGTACGACAACTCGTCGACAATCCGCACCTCGACCGATGCGGTGATCGAGCATTTGATCCTCGGCGCAGCCTTTGCCGTGGTCGTGGTACTCCTGTTTCTCGCCTCGGGGCGCAGTACGATCATCGCGGCGCTCGCGATTCCGATCTCGATTGTCGGGACGTTCGCGGTGATGTCCGCGCTCGGTTTCACGCTCAACTTCCTTACTTTGCTCGCCCTCGCACTGGCGGTGGGGCTCGTGATTGACGACGCCATCGTGGTGATCGAGAATATCGTGAGCTACATCGAAAAGAAGCGGATGAAGCCATTCCCGGCGACCATCGCCGCGACGAAGAATATCGGCCTCGCCGTGTTGGCCACGACCTTGGCGCTCATGAGCGTGTTTTTGCCCGTCAGTTTCATGAGCGGCATTATCGGTCGCTTCCTGCGTAACTTTGGGCTTACGATGGCGGCGGCGATCGGCGTGTCGCTGTTCGTTTCGTTTACGCTGACGCCCATGCTCGGCGCGCGCTGGCTGAAGTTGCCGGACGAGAACGCTCCTCCGGACCGGCTGACGCGGATCATGGAGGCGTTCTATCGCCCGATCGAACGTGGTTACGTCGCGGCACTCGAGTTCTCGATGCGTCGTCGTTGGCTCGTTATCCTCACGTGCGCGCTGGCTTTGGTGTCGACGGTTCCCATCGCCAAGCAATTGACGGGGCGCTTCACCCCACCCAACGATAAGGCGCAGTTCCAGGTCAGCGTGCGCACCCCCGAGGGCACGAGTGTGGCGGAGACTCGGTTGTTCGCCGAACGGGTGGTGCGGGATATCAAGCAGAAGGTTCCTCATGTCGAGCACACCTTGATCACGGTGGGTGACGACAGCGAGAAGACGGCCAACCTGGCCGGTATCCGCGTCTTGCTCACCGATCCCAAGACGCGCGAACTCGGTCAGGAAGAGTTGATGAACCGAGCGCGTCAAGAGGTCGTGAGCAAGTTGCCGAAGACCCTGCGTGTCTCGATCGGTGAAGTCTCGGATATTTCCGGCGCAGGTAGCACGGCCAGCATCAATTACGCCCTCACCGGCTCGGATCCCGCAACGCTGGATCGCCTAGCCGCAGAAGTCACGGACAGGCTTCGCAAGGTTCCCGGCGCCGTCGACGTAGACAACTCAATCATTGTGGGTAAGCCGGAAGCCAGAGTGACGATCGATCGCGACCGCGCTGCTGATCTTGGCGTTCAGGTATCGGATGTCGCGAGTACGCTTCAGATTTTCGTGGGCGGGGTGAAGGCTTCGACGTTCCCTGACAAGAGCGAGCAGTACGATATCCGCGTCCGCGGCGACGAGCAATTCCGCTCCGATCCCGC
>JBLNFG010001056.1:0-3402 GCA_050263495.1 Myxococcales bacterium
TGGCCTGAACTCCACCGACGTCCTTCACGCCTTCAGGGAAATCTCTACCGTCTTTCAGCGCAATCACTTCCGCGCCAACGAGAGCGGGGCCGGGAAACATCGCGTCATCGAGCAGCCGACGCTTGGAACTGGGCGTGTCTTAATCTGGGATGCTGAGGGCAACGGTTCGACGGGCTCGCACATGCGCGCGTAGCTCGCGGACGATGGCGTAACGATTGTCTTCAATGCCGCCTGGAGCATCTCGGCTTGGCTCAGGGACAAGGCGAGCGTGGCATCGGGCGGCCTTCGAATTGGCAGCACTGGAATTGAGGTGCTGTACGACGGCACTCTCGGCTCGTCGTTTTCGTCGTGGGGGACAACGCTCGAGCTTGCGCTCGACAGCACGAATATGCAGACGGCCTTTCAGGCGACGGGGCACGCGACGGAGACCGGACGTTGCGGTGCGCGCATCCGCAATGCCGAATCCGCCGTGCGCTCGCTCGGCGTGGCTCATGGTGTGAACTTCCGATGCCGCATGCCGAGCGTCCCGTCGTCGGTGACGCTTTCGCCGCTCTCCAATACGACACCAGTTCCGACGGTGACGGCTGAGAGCGTCACGGTTGATGGCTTCGTCTTCTCGATGTCAGCGGACGTGGCAGCTGCCTCGAACGCCTATTGGTACGGAACCTACATCCTAACAGCGTAATATGCCCATCACCAAACTCGCAGAAGGTCAGTTCTCCCAGGTCTGTGCACGCTGCGACGTCGAGCGCGACGTGACGTTCGAAGCCGTGGCGCGGTTGCATGACGAGCAGAACGAGGAGGTGCGATTTCTTCTACCCGCGTGTGCCGAATGCGGCTCAGTCGAGATTTTGATTCCCGGTGGAAGCGGCGCTGATGACCATCCCGCTCCTGGTAGCTACGGGCATCTGCATCGACTGCTCGTAAACGAGCTGAGCGCTCGCATTCAGGGCGGCAGTTCGAGTGCCGCGTCAGATCGGAACAACGAACTCACGAAATGGTTCCCGGAGGGACTCGTCCTTCGACAGCTCCCTTAGGAACCTGTTCTATGTGTGCGACAACAAAAGAAAGTCGGGTGCGTTATGAATGAGATTACGACGATTGCCACGTGGTTGCAGGCTAGCGGTCCATACGGCTTGGTCGCGGTGCTTGCGTGGGGTTTTTGGGTTACAAACGAGAAGAAGGACGCGTCGATTCGCGACTTGTTTGACCAGGTGGCAACGCTTGGTCGAGCGCAGACGGAGGCGGTAACCAAGGTCGAAGCCGCGTTGGTGGCGCTCAAAGAAGCCATCGCGGAACTCAAGCCCGACGCCCGCACGAGCGTCAAGACAAGGACGGAGTCGTAATGGCACGCGGAACACTACCTTCGAGACAGTATACGAACGAAGATGCTCTTCGCACGGCTGCGGTCGAGATTGCCCGCTTCGCTTGCGATGGCGACAACGGCCGGGCTTTAGGTGATCCAGTGTTCGAAGCGGTCACGGAAGGTCGGGCAAAGTTCAAGGGCTATAGTGCTTGCGGTGACTTGGCTCAGTACACGTTGGCTGAGCTCGGGGTGACCGACGAGACGCTCATCAACCGCGACACCGATGGCGGAACCGAAGCGTGGAAGATGGGCAAGAACCTCTCCCGCATTGTTTACCAGAGTGGAAGCGCGTTTGTATGGGCGAAGGTCGACCTCCGTCCGAAGCCAGGCGACATTCTCTATGTCGCGGTGCCGGAGCACGTGTGTGTGCTGGAGAAGCTCGAGGACGATGCCGGAACCATCTCCGTGTTCGAGTACGGACAATGGGATGCAAAGCGGCAGAAGCCTTCGGGCAAGCGCACGGTGACGAAGTTCAGCGTTGGCGCAAAGAATCTGAAGGTCGGCAATCGAACGCTCCGGGGTTGGCTCGATATTGTTCGAATTCCAGGGTTGTTGCAGTCGCCACGCGCCAGCGTCGATTCGACGCTAATCGCCTGAATACGACTTGATGGGTGCCCAATAGAGAGCCTGTATGTGCCCCAGGCAAAGCGAACGAGCGCGGCCGGGCTGATGCTCGATCGCGCCTGCAACCCCGCTCAGTCGAAAGGTCACCATGACATCAAAAACCCAAAAGGCGATCGCAGCGCTCGGTTCCATGCGTCTACCGGAGCTGCAGGCACGTTACCTCGATGTGATAGGTTCCGCGACGCGTTGCCCCAATCGGACATACCTCATTCGAAAGATTTCCGAGGCCCTTACGTCGAAGGCTGGCAAGGCTCCTTCGCCTAGCAGCACCGCTCCCACTCCCAGAGCTGCATCGGAACGGCACAACGAGGACGCCATCGATAGAGTTGACGGTCCTCACGGCGAAAGAGCAGATACTCATGCCACCGATGGCAATCTCTCGCGCGAGTTGATGGCGGCTGAGCAGAACTCAGACGCTGTCGATGAGCACGCGCGTGTGCGCCGCCCGAGAATGACCGTTGACGAACTCCGGGCGCGATACCTCGAGGTAGTAGGCCGCCCAAGTTCTTCAAGTCATGAGCGTTATCTCAAGTGGAAAATTCGGGAAGCGGAGAAGGGTCGTGTGCGCGTGGGCCCTATCGAGCAACGGCATGCCACTGGCACTGCGGTGGACGTGAAGGTGCTACCGCTTCGCATTGAGGCACCAACCCTCACACGCATCGATTCGGCCTGGAGAACACAGGGTCTACGAAGCCGAATGGAGTTCTTCCGTCGCGCGGTTGAGCATTACCTCGAAGTGCTAGGCGGCACTCACTAGTTGAACAACATTAACACGTGAAAGGACAGTCTATGCGTCCCTACGGAGTTTACATCCCGCAATGTCTTGATGTGGATGATATCCTGACGATCGGAGCCAAGAGTTCTATCGGGGCGCGCCGCGGACGCTCCGGGCACTACCGCGGCTACAGCCACGGTCCTAGCAAAGCCCGCACTCGCCGTTACTGGAAACGGGTAGCGCGCGCCGAAGGCAAGGCCGCAGCGCGTGAACGCGATTGAGCAGCAATCGAGCAGGTCAGTCTCAGAAGCATTTCGCTGCAGAACACACATGTTGATTAGCTCGATACTATCGAGATGCAAGTCGCATCGCGAGCATCGATGCAGGGTGCTGCGTCTTCTGACAAGTGCCCTCAGGCCAAAGCACTTGGGGGCGCTTGATGCAACACATCGACTGCAAAACGCAGATTGTCCGACTCAGTGCGAAGCGTCCATCTGGCACACAATTGGCAATGTGTGAGTCGATTGGGCTGAGCCGATCAACATGAGCAGCGCCAACGTAATTGGGACGGAAAATAGCCTCGTCACGCGAATTTGTGGGTGAGCCGATCAGGTTCGGGTAGCTTGCCGAGGCGGTGATACAAGGCGGTTTGTGCGTGGTCGAAGCTGCGAAATCCGTACGCGATTCTGGTGGTCAC
>JBLNFG010001057.1:0-3456 GCA_050263495.1 Myxococcales bacterium
CTAGCCGAACAGGCGCTGGCAGAGTCGGCTCAGGGCAGCCCAAAGCGCGTGCGATTCTCGGTCACGAAATTCACGTAATACTCGGACTCGCGGTGCCCCTCGAGTTCGCCGGATTCGACGGCAGCCTCGAGCGCTCGCTTGATATTGCCAATTAGTCGAGAAGGCGGCAGCGCGAAGGTTTGCATCAAGTCGTTGCCCACACCGGAAGGTAGGGGCGGGACTACGGCGTCTTGAGCCGCAAGCTCCCCGATTCTGGTACCAAGCTCGTCGATCAGGGCCACTCCGCGTCGCTTCTTCTCCGGACGCTTGGTGGTGATGTCGGCGCGGGAAAGGCACAGCAAGTTGTCGAGTTGTGGGCCAATTTCCCGAGCGAATCGCCGCACGGCGCTATCCGTCCAGCTGCGGTCGTACTGACTCGCACGCAGATGGTGTAGGACCAAAAAGTGGACCGTATCGCGCAGACTGTCGTCACTTCTGAACAGTCGCAACCGGCGTTCGAGGCGATGGAACATGCGCGCTCCAACCTCGGCATGACCAAAGAAGTGTACTTCGCCTTCGGGCGAGATAGAGCGCGTCTTGACCTTCCCGATATCGTGAAAGAGTGCCGCCCAGCGTACTTCGAGCCGCCCTGCCGACTGAGCCACGACCTGTTTCGTATGCTTCCAGACGTCTTTGTGCCGCCACTCTCCATCACCGAATCCAACGAGCGCCTTTACCTCGGGAAGCAGTGCGTCGAGGACGCCCATTGCCAAGAGCGCGTCGAGCCCCGCCTCTGGAAAAGCCCCGAGCATGACCTCGTCCAAGTGACGGCGGACATCCGCGGGATCGAGGCTCGCTAGGTCGTCGAGGCGGGTTAGCACTACAGTGCCCGACGGATTACCCGTCCTTGCGGCGACCACGGCGCCTTCTAGCGCGAGCATGGCGCGATCCCGGTTGGGCGGAGCGAGCAGCGGAGGTTGCGACATGGGAGTGGATTGGCCGTGTGGCCGCGTAACGAATCAGGGCGGGCCTTTAGCACGAGCGCGTGTTCGGGCTGCTCGAATTTCCTAAAGCGTTGAAGGATGGGCCCGAATCGCCGAGCGAGGCTACCATTGCGGTCGAATCCCTTTGTCGCCGAGCATCGTCACACGCCCACCGCCGCGAGTTCCCGTTGGGCGCCGCATTGCTCAGCTTTTTTGCCTCTTGTTTGGTGCTGTCGGAGCGATGCCGCTGCTGCTCGGCCTCATTCTGCGCACTGAGCGCGTCAGAGCGTGGACCGAACAGCAGACCGCGCTGCTGCTCCGAAATGAGCTTGGGATTGAGGCGAACTACCGGGCGCGAATTAATCTTTGGCCGCTCGAGGTTCGCCTCGAGCAGCTTGTCATCGCTGCAACGGACGGCGGTTCTCCGGCGCTGACCGTGCAAGAAGTCCGGCTTGCGCCTCGGTTGTTCTCGCTGTTCGCGGGCAAGATTGACATTGGAGAGGTGAAGCTCGAACAGCCCAGGATTCGACTTGTGGTCGAGTCGGGCTCCGTGAAGAACGTTCGCTACCAACTTCCAAAGAGTCGTTCCGAGCGTTCCACACCGCTCAAAGAAGCTCCCTTTTCTAGCATTGCCGTTTCCGATGCCAGGCTCGACCTGATTCTGGACGGACGCCGGATCGAGACCAGCGCGGTGGACATCGACGTTACCGCGCAGCGAGGTCCAGCCTTCGAGATCTCCGCGCGCACCGTTGGCACCAAACACACGCATTATCGTGTCGGATCTTTCAGCAATAGCACCGCTAGTTTCGTGGCAACGGACGAAGACCTACTGTGCAACCTCGACCTACGCGTCCGAGTGACGGAGTCCACGGCACTGATTCGACGATTGTCCGTTTTTGGCCTGGTCGATCTCGACTCAAAGCCTGACACGCGGCCCAGCTGCGTTAGTGCGCGCGATGATGACGTTGCGGCGCTGGTGCTGCGCGCCTCGCAGGTGGGTGTCGACTGGTCCAGTGGCAAGCCCACCGTCGAGGGTCAGTTGGAAGTGCGCGTGCCGGTCCCGTTAGTCAATCGCTTCGTATCGTTCTTGCCTGTCTCTGGTTGGGTGGGGCTGCAGGGGCATGGGCGTTGGGACACTTCGATGCAGCTGCCGGCGTTCGAGGGCCAGTTGCGCGCCGAATCCCTAGTTCTCGACAAGTATCACCTGGGCCGCGAGCTTAGCGCGCAACTCAGCTTGAGTTCGGAAGAGATTGTCGTGCCGCATCTCGAGTTGATGATGGCCGACGGTAGAACCGAAATCGAGAACATACGTGTCTCGCCCTTCCAACCAGACATCCCTTTCGCTGCGGAAAGCGTGCGCGTTCATGGCGTAAAGTTCCCGGGCCTGATGCGCGACCTCGGGGTAACCGAGAAGACGATTGTGGCGTGGGATTTCGGCAACACCACCGTTACGAACTTTCACGGCCGGCTCGCGCTTCCAGAGCTTGAGGGCCACATTCATGCCGTCACTCGCGACTTTGAGGTGTTCGATCGAGGTTTTGCTGATCCGGCGCGGCGACACATGCTGTCCGTGGACCAGGGGACCGTCGACGGACGTATCCTCGTTCGCCCAACGGCACTCGAGTTCCGCGACTGTTGGGTGAGCTTTGGGCAGAGTCGAATTCTCGTTGGGCTGGTGGGAATCGGCTTTGCGAACGAGCTCGAAATCACCATTGCAGATAACAGTGTGATCAACCTGTCCGACATCAGCCCGATCACGACGATTCCCATTAGCGGTCGAGCCAAGGTGGGCGCGCGCCTGCGAGGCTTATCCCGCGATCCTGTATTGCTCGGAAAGCTAAGCGTTGCAGATCTGGTGTTTGGCGGCTTTCCGATTGGCGACATCCAGAGCGCTAACGCGAAGTTTTGGCCGCTCAAAGTCGATCTAACCGACGTCAAAGCCCAGAAAGGGCAAAGCCCGTTCACGGTGGATCACGCGCGCTTGGATTTCGACCAAGATGCGTCCGTGGTGATCGATGCTAGCGCCAAGAGCAAGAACCTGAACGTGCGCGACTTCCTGGCAATGTGGAACATGGCCGACGATCCGCGTTGGGCCGACGTGGCCGGCGGGGGTGCTGTCGACGCCAAAATTCACTATGCGTATGGAGGTCACGAAGACGTCTGCGCGGGGGGAAACCTGCGGATTGACGCCAAGCTGGGGCTGAACCACGCCGAGCTGTTCGGCGAGCGCTACGATTCCGCCGAAGGCGAGTTGGCGCTCGCGTGGTCGGACATGCAGGCAGGGTTCCTGGGCCTCTCGCTCGACGTCCCGCAGTTGCAGTTGCGCAAGGGGCCCGGCGCAATCATCGGTTCGCTGCAGGTTCGGCCCGGTGCCAAGCTTACGGGGCAAGCCGTTGCGACGAAGCTGCCGTTGAGTCGGTTTGACGTCATGCAACCGTGGGCGGCCGAACTGGAGGGAGAATTGTCTGCGGTTGCCGAGCTGGGCGGTACGCTC
>JBLNFG010001058.1:0-3528 GCA_050263495.1 Myxococcales bacterium
GCCTTCGATGCCTCACGTGCTTCGGATGCCTCTTCGGCAGCTGCGCTACCCGAGTTTTCGCTCGTTCCCTTGGGAGGTTCGGCGTTACTGTCGGCGTCTTTGGAAGAAAAGGCGTCGTTTCCCTGCGACATAGTGCGCCGGAGCATCCCCGCGATGTCGCGTGGGTGCAAATGCTAAGAACAGGGATGCCCTCTTTTTTGGTCGTGCCCGCGACGCACCATCCAAAATCGACCGAATCCCTCGCACATCGCGCTTGCACCGCTCAGCCGGCCGCGACTCGTTGCGCGTAAGCGTAGTGAAGGTGTCGAGCCAATTCGCCAAGGGTTGCAGAGGAAGGGTATGCTGGCGCCGGCTTGAGCGACGCAACATCTCAGATCGTTTCCCCTGAGGCTGACTGCAGCCCTGCGCCAGCACCACAGCGAGGAGCCGCTGTCCACCCGAGTACTGCCTCGTTAGTGCGATGGATCACGCGCATCGCGGCCTCGCAACTTCGGTACCGTCTGCTCATGGGTGCAGCGGGAACCTTGGCCATCAGCGAGTGTGCCCTCGCTTGGGGTGCGCAGCGGCTTGGACTCCAAGTCGCAGCGCAGACCCGCGCGATGGCTTCGACCGTCTATTGTTGTTTCGGGCTGGCAATCGTGGCTGGGTGGTTCGGGCTGGGAGGTTGGCTCGATGTGCGCGCAGCGCATTTGTTCGAGGAGCTAGCCGTTCGCAGAGGTTTTGATGGTGCGGCGTGCAAACGGATCGAAACGATCGCGTATTGGCGCTGGATGGGCTTCTTTTTGGGACTGCCCGTGGTCCCAGTCGCGTTGGTCGGCATGACACGCGTCTTGCGCGTTTCCGATTTCCTGGCGGTACTCTCGAACTTGCTGCTTGCTCTTCTGTTCACACAGCTTCTTGCGGCAGGCGTTGTTGCTGCCGTAGTTGCGATGCGCAAGTTGGAATTGCGGACCGCGCGGCGAGTTTGGCTTTTGGCGTGCATCGTGCCGGAGCTGCTCCGCCCGCTGGCACCCGGCCTTCCTACGCTGCGCAGCTTGGCAAGCGCCACCGAACACTTGATGTTGCGTTGGGGAGGTGGCGGATGACCCTCGAAGTAAGCGATGTTTCCGGGAAGCATTTGCGTAGCTTCAACGCCAACCTCGAGCTTGGCCTTCACGTTCTTTTGGCGTTGGATGCGACGGGGCTCGAGGAACTCGTTCCCCTTCTGGATGGCTCGGCCCGTCCGCGACGCGGCACGGTTCGACTGGACGGGGTGAGCCCGTACCATTCATCGGAGACGCGACGCCACATCGGTTCGCTCTGGGTTAACGAATACCTGCCGCTTGCGCCAACGGTGGAGCGCAGTCTGTATCGACTGGAACTTTCTCGCGCAGTCGTGGAGACCGTTCGCACCACGCTCGACGAGCTGGGACACCCAGGGATCCTTAACCACTCCGTTGCGCAGCTTGATCGCGACGCGATGCGCACCATCGCGTTGGCAATCGCTTTCTCGAAGCCGGATCTGAAGGTACTGCTGCTGACGGAGCCCTTTGCGTTAGGGAGCGCACGTCATGCGGCTGCGGTCGCGATGGAACGGGTAATGCATCTCGCTAGGAAGATCCCGGTTCTAATCGTCACCAGCAGTCAAACAGTAGCTCTGCGCTTGGGCGGGGCCTACGCGGAACTGGGCGGTGGCTTCTGTCGTCGCATCCAAGCCAGCCGCACCGAAATCATGACGATACGCATCGCCGGGCAATCGATGCGGCCGCTCGCTGCTGAACTAGTGCGCAGACCAAGGGTTTGCTCCTTACGAATCACTGCGCAACCCGAAGGTTACGACGAGCTCTGGCTCCAAACGACCGATCCGAGCAGTCTTTCTCTCGATCTGGTCCGTGCTGCCCAGCAGCTCGGGGTCCGTATCTGGTCTATCGACACTCGAGCAGGAGCATGAGGATGGGGTTTCTCTCTCAAGGCGAGCAAGCCGAGGGCATCCTCGGCGCGCTACTGCAACGGCTCTCCTTCGCCGCGCAGCGCCGGTCACTCGGCTTGTACCTCGCGCTCATACTACTTACCCTGATGGTCGCGATGCTCGAGCTCACGGTCGACCCGATCTCGGCTTGGGAGCACTCTTTAAGGACCGTGTTTGGCCTCGTCGTGCCCGTCAGCGCGACCTTCAGTGTGCTGGCTTCGTCGCGAGTGCTCGCAAGCCCAATGTACGCTTCGGCCTTGGCTGCGCGGCACGGCGCGAACCGCCGCCAGCACTACGCGGCATCGCTATTGGCAGCAACCGCTTTCGTCATGGCTCACACCGTCGTTGCGCTCGTCCTCTGTCGGGCGATTTCTCATTCGGCAACGGAAGCCACGTTCAACCTGGATCTAGTGCATTGCTGCGGAATTGGCTGCCTTACGGCTGCTGCCTACATCGGATTCATTGGAGCAGCAGCCCGGGTAGGTAGCGGTCGGATAGCAGCTTGGGCCGCATTCGGCCTGGACCTGATATTGGGTCACGTCGAAGCGGCCTGGGCCGCAATCGTGCCGCGCTGGCACGTATTGAACCTCATCGGGCACCCGAGTGTAACTTTCCTCTCAGCGAGGGCTAGCTCGTGGATACTGCTGGGGTTCGTGTTACTCGGCATCGCGATTGCGATAGCAAAGACCCCTAAATAACGTGCTCCGGGAACTGGCCTGGCGGCAATTGACGCGCTAGCGTTCCGCCTGTGCGAGTCGTCCACGTTGAGCTCCCGGACCATAAAGCGTTGTCTCAGCTGTTGGATCGCGGAGAGCAAGACCGTGAATTCGGTCCTGCCCCCCAGCGCGATCTGAAAGACCGTGAATGGCTGACTCTCACCGTTCGTGTTGGTATGCGCGACACTAAAGTCGCCGCGTACGCCGTTGATCTCGGAGACGGACCGAGCTTGGTATTGTCGGAGCGCGATTGGGGGCTGCTGCGCGCCTTCGCGGCGCAGTGCGGCGAGGACAGTCGGATCTCGCACCCGCCGAGTGGAGTAACGGCAATTGCTCGAGGCAAAGTCGGGGTCATGGCAGGGGTGCCGAGCCTTGGTGCAGTAATATCGAGGCATTTGGCCCCGATCGGGATTGAGGCCACGGTATGGTCGTCGGTGGACGAGATGATCACGCGGCTCACCGAGGTACCCGTCGACGTCGTTGTCGTCGACGCGCAAATTTGCGATGTCAGCTGTGTCGCTCTCTGCAAGTACCTCCACAGTCTTGAACCAGAACGGCGTACCTACGTGCTGACATTGGTTGCAAGCTCGTCGCCAACCACCGACGTGCGGGCAATGACGTTCGGCGCAGACGATTTCCTGTTCACGCCGTATCGCGTCGAAGAGCTTCGAGCGCGCATCACTAGCCTCTTGCATCGCGCGGCAAGCGAACGGTGCATGATCGGCGCCGCGTAGGCATTCTTCCATAGAACCAGGTCGCGAACGCAACGCGCCTTGCACGGGCACCGCGCGGGTTGCACGTAACTGTTGCCGATCAATGCCCGTAGAGGCTCACGTCTCAATCCAGCTCAACCCTCGTCGCGGT
>JBLNFG010001059.1:0-8964 GCA_050263495.1 Myxococcales bacterium
CCTCTGCCAAAGCGCGCTCTTGTTCCGTATTGACCTTGGCGAAGGTGGCATCCGGATGCTTTTCGCTGACTCGCTCGAAGATTGGTCCGAACATACGACACGGCCCACACCACGGGGCCCACCAATCCACCAGCACCAAACCGGTCTGCTTCACAGTGTCCGAGAACGTTGATTGAGAGATGTTTATCGTTGCCATACTGCTCGCTCCTTCTGAGCATCGAGGTAACTACGACTACTCAGAGCCACGTCCCAAAGGTTTGGGTTCGATGGCAGCCACTCGCAAGCTGGACTTCGACTAATTGGCCTAACCCTCCGAACCCAAACATCGAGGTCACCAATGGTGGACACGCGTCGTCCTCGGCCCAATGATTCTCGGAACCAATTGCTCGGCCCCTCACCTCAGAAGATTCGGGGTACTAGTCTCTCGTGAGCAAGCCCACAATTCTACTGATTGGCGCCACAGGATTTGTGGGGCGCCATGCGGCGGTCGCGCTCGAGGCGACAGGTTGGAACGTGCGCGCGGCGACGCGCAATCCGACGCAGGCCCGTCTTACCAACCCAGACCAGCACTGGTTCCGGTGTGACATCGAATCAGAGGAATCGCTGCGCGGCGCTTGTGCTGGAGCGCGCGCCGCCGTTTACCTTTACCATGCTGTCGGAGCCAAGGGCGACTACACCGAGCGCGAGGCAAGCGCGGCACGACGTTTCTTGCAGGCTGCGGAGGACGCGCGCCTCGAGCGTATCGTGTACCTTGGCGGAGTAGTGCCAGAGGGGCGGTTGAGCCGTCACCTCGAGAGTCGTCGCGCCACCGGTGAAACCCTACGCGAGGGCAAGGTGTCCACGATCGAGCTTCGAGCGAGCATGATTATTGGTCATCCAAGTGCGAGCTTCCAAATGATCCGCGATGTCCTGGTGACTATGCCATGGCTCCTGCTGCCAGCTTGGCTGGACCACGCGTCGTGCCCCATCTCGATCTGCGATGTGGCCCCGGCGATTGCACTCGCCGCACGACTGCCGGGTACCGCGTCAACGTGGTACGATCTGCCCGGACCTGAACGGCTCTCGCATCGCGAATTCCTCGGCTATGTTGCTGGTCCGCTCGGCACCCGGATCGGTCGCACCAAGCTAGCCGGCATTTCGCCGTCACTCGCGTCTCTGGCGATCGCCGCGCTATCGCGCGTGCGGCCCGGGCTTTCGCGCGAGCTCGTGCTTGGTCTGGAGTCGGATCTCACGCCCACGGGTCCCTCATTCTGGGATCAAGCACACGGACCAGAACCACGTTCACTTCGGCAGGCCATTGCCGACGCGCTCAATGACGAGCTCGCGCCGCACTCGCCCAGCGCGGAGACCACGCGAAGGATCCAGAAGAAGGCGCAGCTGTGGCTGAAGGCGTGCGGAGTAGAAGCGAATGACTGAGTGCTGTCAGATTCCTGATCAGCCCCTGCCTCGGGTGGTAGTTGTGTATGGCGCAACGAGCCTGCTGCTGGCGTTGGCGTGGCACGTAAGCTTCCCCTCGGGCCTATGGCTCATGAACGCTTTAGCAGGGATGCTCGGTATCGTGCTGGCGCGTTCAGTGCTCGGCGCGCAGTGGCAGACGGTACTTGGTTGGTCCAAATCGAATCTATGGTTGGGCTTGGGGGTGGGCCTGTTCATGGTTGCTGCGACGCAACTCGCGGCGCGGCTAATGCTTCCGCACTTGCCGTTCGTGTTGACCGAAACACAGCGCCTATACGCCCGCCTCGATACTCCGCCCGGTCCTCTTCGCGCTGCGCCCATCATCTGGTTGGTAGTCCTCGCCGAAGAGTTGGTCTATCGCGGCGTGGTTACACTGAGGTGCGCCCGGAGCCTGTCGACAACGCGAGCCCTCTTGGCGTCAACGGTACTTTACGTCTTGCCACTGACAGCGAGCGGCTCTTGGTTGCTGGTCGTCATTGGCATCACCGTCGGCGCGCTCTGGTCTTACATCACGCTTCGCAGCAACGGAATCCTTGCGTCGCTCGTCGCGCACACCATGTGGTCCTGTTCGACCTTCGTCGCTTTTCGTTTAGCGTGAGGCGCGCCACACTCGCGCCGCGCACACTCGCCGTCGACGGTGCCGCACTCGGCGTCGCGCACTGGGTGTTCTCAATTTTGAGCAACGCCCAGGTGGCGGAGCAGGCACCGAGATCTTGCTTAGTCCCTAACGCAAAGAACGAGTTCCGCTTGGGCGAAAGATTTGAACCCAGACAAAGGTCGTATCCCCCTTCTGCGTTCGGGGTCCACAACCGCGAGTGTGGCGCGGTAAAAATAGGGTTCACCTTGTACCGGTCTCGCCGACACGAGCTATGGTGTGCACTGGCTTGCCCTTACAGAACACCGGCGACGAGGACCAGAGCGATGCATCGAGAGCCACTCACGGCATTAGTACTTGGAAGTTCCCTGATTGCAATTGCGCTCTCTGCATGCGGCGGCGGCACGGGTGGGGCGCCGTCAGGTAGCGTTGGCGGCGCGTCTGTAGCTTCGACAACTGCTGAACAGGGCGGGGAGTCCGACGGCAACGCGACGACCACCGCGCGCGGAGGAGCCACCTCGAGTGCACCTAAAAGCTCGAGCAAGAACAGCTCGGGTGGTAGTGGGGCGTCGACCACGAGTGCAAGCGTCGGCGGCTCCGAACAACACGGAAGCGCGACGGGGGGGACTGATGCCAATGCGACCGGTGGGAGTAGCGCGAGCACGAACGGTACGAGTTCCCGCTTCGTTTATCCGGCTCCCGTCCAACCCTGGAAGCCCAGCTCCGCTTGCGTCGACGAGGCCAAGAAGCGCGTCGCGGCGATGTCCATCCAACAGAAGGCTGGGCAAATGGTCCAAGGCGACAGCGCCACCGCAAAGCCGGCGGACGTCGCTACCTACAGCTTGGGCTCAATCTTGAGCGGTGGCGGATCCGATCCGGCGAAAGGTGACACGGCAGACCTTTGGGCCACGATGGTGGGTGGGTTCCTCACTGAGGGCCAAAAGCTTGGGATTCCGATCGTGTACGGCATCGACTCCGTGCATGGGAACAACAACGTCAGCGGCGCGGTGATTTTCCCGCATAACATTGGGCTCGGTTGCACGAGGGATCCAAAGCTGATCGAGGAAATCGGCAAAGTCACCGCACTCGAAACGAGGGCCGTCGGAATCCAGTGGACGTTCGCCCCAGTAGTGGGGCCAGGCCTTGATGAGCGTTGGGGACGCACCTACGAGACCTTCGCCGAAGCCCCTGAACTCACGTCGGAACTCGCTCTGGCCGCGGTGCGGGGGCTTCAAGGAGATAGCCTATCGAGTGCGACCAGCGTGCTCGCATGCGCCAAACACTTCGCTGGAGACGGCGCAACGGACCGTGGCACCAATGAAGGTGACTCGAAGCTCGCGGAGGCTGACTTTCGTCGACTCGCCATCGAGCCGTACCAGCCGGTCATCAACGCGGGCGTTGGTTCGATCATGGTCTCGTACTCCAGTCACAATGGTACGAAGATGTCGGCACACCAGCAGTGGCTGTCAGACGTACTCAAGGGCACGATGGGATTTGCCGGGTTCCTAGTTTCCGATTGGCGCGCCGTACAGCAACTTGGCAGCGAGGAGTCCACGCGCACGGATACGAGCCCCGCACCAACCCGAGCGGCGTTAGCGAGTTCGATCAATGCCGGAATGGACATGATCATGGAGCCGGTCAAGTTCGGCAAGGTGGCTCAGTACATTCAAGAGGCGGCCGATCCTAGTCGCCCCGAGGACGAGCAAATCTCGATCGCGCGGATTGACGACGCCGTCACCCGTATTCTGTCCATCAAGTGCGAGATGGGCATGCTCAACCCCAATTATTCAGCGGGAATCGATCCAGCGCTCACGTCACGCGTCGGTTCCGCGGAGCATCGCGAGGTTGCGCGGCGCGCCGTGCGCGAGTCGCTCGTCCTGCTAAAGAACGACGGCAATGTGCTGCCGCTACCCAAGCAAGGGATCAAACTGCTGGTAAGCGGCTCGGCTGCGGACAGCAAGGCCAAGCAGTGTGGCGGGTGGACGATTGACTGGCAGGGCCTCGGCGGAACAGCGGCCTTTGGAGGCACGCCGAGCGATACGACCGTGACGACCATTCTCCAGGGACTCCGCGAAGCCATTGGCGAGGCAAACGTCGTATACAGCGCGACCGGCGCTACCGACGAGCCCGGGATTACGCACGCGCTCGTGGTAGTTGGCGAGCCGCCCTATGCCGAATCTGCTGGCGACGTTGTTGCCACTGCTACCACCACCAAACCCCTCTCGCTCAACCTACCTACCGCTGACATCAGCGCGATTGACGTAGCCAAGCAACGCGCGATTCCTACAGCAGTGCTGGTGGTTTCGGGACGTCCCTTGCTCATCGCGGACCAGCTGTCAAAAGCGGGAGCCTGGGTCGCCGCCTGGCTGCCGGGCAGCGAAGGCAGTGGTGTCGCGGACGTCTTGTTCGGTGAATACAAGCCAACGGGCAAACTGTCCCATACCTGGCCCAACTCTCTGGCCCAGATCCCGATCAATCAGGGGGACGCCGATTACGAGAGCGACCCCCCGCTGTTCGAGTACGGACACGGTCTGTCCTACTGATGTGCACACAATGGGACCGCGCACTTTGGATTGCTCGGTCCCGTCGAGCTCATCACGTTCCTATCGAGCTCATCACGTTCCTATCGAGCTCATCACGCCTCGACATCACGACCGGCAACGCGCTCCAATTGTTCACGCTTCCGGATCACGAACCCATTGCACGTAGTGTCTACCACACCCTCGCGTTCCCAGCGCGTCATGACGCGAATCGCCGTTTCAAAGGTCGTGGAGACCAAATCTGCCAACTCTTGACGGGAGAGCACGAGCGGGATGATCTTGGTTTCGTCCTCTAGATCATCGCCAAATCGATCGTAAAGGTTGAGCAGGAGTGTGGCGAGACGAGCTTCGACTGCACCCGCGGACAGGATATCAATCTTATCGAGCAGCGTCGTGAGCTTGTTCTGTACGGCTTGGGCGCACGACATACCCAGATGGGGCTCATGCTCAATTGCCGTCATTACGTCCCGGCGCGGCAGTTCGATCAAGCTTGCACTCGGCGAAGCGACCAGGACGTCGGCTGGATAGGGAATTCCACGCAATACGGCGGCGTCCCCTACCGTGTCGGGTGCGCCGAACAGTCCGCAGATCGCTCGCCGCCCCTTCTGATTCGACTTAACCACCTTCACCAGCCCCGCTCGAATCAGGGTCAGCGAGTCTGCTGGATCGCCGGCGTGCCAGAGGTACCCACCACGCTCAACCGTGCGACAGCGCGCAACAGCCACCAGTCGCTCAAGCGACGCGGAACTCACTCCAGCTAGAGCGGGCGTGCGGGAAACTACTTCACGTATTCCCATCGGAACGCGCAGACTATACGCGGCCGCGCGAGAATGGCCACTCGACTTCTGTTACCCCGAGCTCAATGGATCCCAATCCGCTTGAATGGCGGTCGGGTCGGCGCCCCACGATACCCACAAGCAAATTTTCCTGGATGCCCTGCTCGCGTGGCGGCGGCATCACCATCGAGAGCTCCCGCATGCTCCGCTCTAATGGGGTGGGCTCATCGTTCGGCAGCGATCCGCATTCACGGCTCAGGCGGTGTCGGCCAAAAAACCAGCTAGAACTCGGTCCTCCAGCAAATCCCTGAAGCGACGACCTTACGGTCTCGACGTGAACTATCGCGCCGAAACTCAGTACAAAACGACTGGTCTGGATGCGCCGTCGTGTAAACTACGCGGGCCATGTCAGTTCCTTCTCTAGCTCGCGCAGTCTGTCTCTCGCTGGCGCTCGCATCGGGCGCCTCGATGCTGGGCGCGGTCTCCCCGGCCGATGCGGCTGAAAAAGACGAACTGTCCAGCGCGCGAGCCAAGTTTCAGCAGGCGCTCGAGCTGGAGCAGGCTGGCAACTACGCCCACGCGGTGCAGATGTTCCGAGAGGTGGGGCAGGTTCGGATGACCCCCCAGGTGCGCTATCACATTGCTTCGTGCGAAGAGAAGCTCGGAAAACTCGTTGCTGCGCTCGGCGGCTATGAACTCGCCCTCGCGGAAGCTGAGAGTCTCGGCCCTGATTTTCAGAAAGAGGTCGAGGAAAGAGCAAGCTCGCTGCGCAGCAGGATTCCGAAATTGGTGATTGAACGTGGGCAGGGCGCCAAAGCGGCCACGGTGGAGCTCGACGGGGTATCGCTGGGCTCGAGTTCGATCGGAGTCGAAGTGCCGATCGACCCTGGACCTCACACGATTCAGGCAAAGGCGCCTGGGTATCAGCCCTACAGCACCACCGTTGAGGTTACGGAAGGCGAGCTCGAGAGGATCCCGATCAAGCTGGAGGAATTGACTGAATCAGAGCGCCCCAATGTCGATGCTGTGGCCCCGACGCCAGCCTCAACCGAGAAGCCAGTGAGAACGACTCGGCTCATCGCGTACGGCACCGGTGGTTTCGCCTTGGCAGCGGGTGCTGCGACGTTCGTGTTTTGGTACAAACGCAATAGCGCGCTCGATCAGATGCGTTCGCTTTGTGGGAACGACCGAAGCTGCAAGGACAACCTCGCTGAGTTGTCCGACGCCGAGGAAGATTTGGCGCGCAAGACCAATGACAAGCTCGTTCTCTATGACACGTTGTTCGTAGCAGGGTTGGCGACGACTGGGGTTGCGCTCGCCGCGACAGCGACCTTGGTGGCCCTCGAAGTGTTCGAGAAAAAGCCGAAAAAAGCAGCGACCTTAACGGTTCAGTTGGCGCCGCATGCCCCCGGCGCTGAGCTTGGTGGCATCAGCGTATTGGGGACGTTCTAGAACCAGGCGAGTGACGACGACATGCTCAGGCGAACGATCGCCGGATGGATGGCATCGGCGTGTTAGATATGTTCTAGAATCCAGGGTCCTGCTTGTTCCAAGTCTTCGGAGTGGCTGCGCTCGCGGCGGGCTTCGTCGCGGTGGTACTACTCGAAGTGCCCTGCGTGGTGTCGCGTTTCGGTATATAGCCAGGCGCGCCTGTCGGCACCCTGGGCCTTGCCTTCGGCGTAGGTTGCTCTTCCTCACGAGCTAGTCCGGTGTCGGCAGGAGGGTTGGTCTTCTCCTGTCGCTTGTCGTCTCCGGCTTCCGGAACTCGCGCAGAGGCAAATGGAGGTGGCGACACAGTCGGGAAAGCGCCGGAGGCCCTAGCGGACACCTCCGATGAGTCCTCCTGGTTTTGGCTTCGACTCGAGATGGAGACGATCACGCCAATCCCAAGGAGCAGTATCGCAGCGACGGATGAGGCGAAGACTAAGCGTTTGCGCGCAGACGTCCGCCCCGCGGCTACGACGCCCGTACCGAGAGCCAGACCCGACGTACCATCGCCCAACTGCGACCGCCCAGTTCCCGTCACGACACTCACCGCAGAGGGCACCGAAGGCCTCATGGCGTCTGAGCCGTAGCCCATCGTTGCCTGACGGAGCTTGGCGTGTTCATCCGCGAGTGCCAAAGCATTGGCGAGCGCTGCCTGGCGTTCTTCACGTTTCGAGTTGAGCAGTCGGTGAACGAAGATTCCTACTTCTTCGTCCGTGCTCGCGCGCAGTGCCGACGGGAGTTGCGCGAGATCACGCAACATGTCGTTGCAGGTTTGATATCGCTTGTCGGGCTCTTTTGCTAAGGCCTTGGTGACAATCTGCTCGACCTCTACTGGATAGTCGGGAATCACCTTGCGCGGCGACATGACCTGCTGCGGCGCGCAGATGTTGTACATGGTGGCGGCCTCGGATTCGCGCCGGAAGGGATGTTTACCTGTCGTCAGTGCATAAAGAACAATCCCGAGCGCGAACACATCCACTCGACGATCGATTGCGAGGCCCTTGATCTGCTCAGGCGCCATGTAGGCAACCTTGCCTTTGATCTGCCCAGCCACGGTGGCGCCACCGCCGATTGCAGTCGCCTTTGCGACGCCAAAATCGACCACTTTAGTTACACCCTCATACGTCACGAGGATGTTCTGAGGTGACACGTCGCGATGCACCAAACCGACCAATTTTCCCTGCGCATTGCGCAACTCATGTGCGGCATGAAGCCCAGCGCAGGCTTGCATCGCGATACGAACGGCTACGGAAATTGGGACGCCGCCCTCAGGTCGCGCCGCCTTCATCAGTTGATTAAGCGGAACGCCATCGATCCATTCCATGACGAGAAACAGCACACCTTGCTGTTCGCCGAGGTCCAAAATCTCGACCACGTGCGGGTGGTGCACTTCCGAGGCGAGCGAAGCTTCATCGAGAAACATCTGCTCAAACTGCTCGTCCTCGCTTAGCTTCGGCAGCATCGTCTTGACCGCGACGATCTTCTGAAAGCCGCGCGTGCCCTTGAGTCGCGCCGCCCAAACCATTGCCATCCCACCTGCTGCCACGGGCAGCAATAACTCATAGCGGTCGAGAACGTGACCTGGTGCAAGGTCGCCGGTCTGCTGGGAGAGATTCGGTTCGGGGGCTGCGTTCACGCTGTTCTACAAGGAGATCTTGGCTTAGTGCGAGCCAACCCTCAAGCGTACATCGCTTGTTATCAACGAATATTGCTCTGAGGAGTTCGCATCTTGGACCCTAGTCTTGGCAAATCGGGCCGGTCAACGAAGGAATGGCTATCGCTTTGACACGTGTCCACGTGGACGTCAGGTTTGCCGGCTTACCCCGAGGCCCGAACTGTTGCCTACAAATACCTTCATGAAAGGGTCGTCGACCAAGCTACGCACACGATTCGCCGGGTAGTGGCTCGTCCGAAGGACCCGTCGTTTCGATGGATTGCGTCACTAGTGCCGCTCGCCAGAAGTAGTGCCGGCAGTTACCGTGGCACTACGGCGGCACTAGGCGGGCGCGCAGCGACCGAGGGGTTCGGGGTGAAACCCCGAGAAAACGAGGAGGGCCGCAGCGGCGAAGCCGCTCCGCGCAGCGGCGCCAAAAGGCGCCCAGACTTTTGG
>JBLNFG010001060.1:0-3319 GCA_050263495.1 Myxococcales bacterium
CAAGGCTGGCAAAGTGCCAGACTGCAGCGTCGTAACCATGCTCATGCCAGATCTCCGTACCGCGACGTGGAAGCTCTCGGGTGGTACGGCAGGGCGGCGCGGTAAGGGATTGGGCGGACCCGATCTCTCCATGACCGCCGAAACCATCGAGCGCTACGCGAAGGCCTGCAAAGAGTCGAACACCGTGTTCGTCTCGGGCTCGGAAGGTGTCGAATGGGGCCTGGTGTACGATCTCGCCGCTTCGACCAAGGTCCTGCTAGAAAAAGCTAAGTTCGAGCGTGTGATCTTGCTCTCGGAGCCACCCGTCGCAGGGCGTCCAGTCAAGCTATGACGCAGTCTCAGCGAGCGCGGCAATAACGATCACCACCTTTCGAATCAGCTCAAGCAACTGCGCGGGTGTGGTTGACGCATCGCGCAGACGACGCCACGCAGCTCGGGGCTTGTCCGGAAATAGATCCGCGCAGGAATAGTTTGCCATCTGGCGGGTTAGCGACTCATTCGCGCATTGGGTCCCATGCGACGAACCGGCCCTAAAACCTGCCCACCCTCGCGCGAAATGCAACCAAACCCTGCGATTCCCACGAAAAGCGTGTCCCCTCGTACTGGCCAACGCCTTGACGTGTCGCCCCCTTCGGAGCACGCTCGTCCCGCCCGTCTCAAGCAGAACGCCGTGGCAGAACGTTCCCCTAAATCGTCTCAGAGTGGTCCATCGCGTCGTAAGCCAACGAAGGCAACGGCCCGTTCAGGGAAGCAGAAGCCGAGCGAGCGCGAGCAAGCGCGAGCAAACCAAACGGCAGATGACTCGGAACAGAACGACTCGGAACAGAACGACTCCGAGGAAACCGAAGGCGATAGCCTCGATGCGCTCGACGCGGATCTCGAGGACGGCAATGTCATCGAAGTCACGGGCGAACTCATCGGAGACGATGCTCTGCTCGCGGAACCGTCGCTCGAAGAGCGGCCTGTCCCGGCGGACAAGTCCCTTGCGCGCCTAGATTCTCTCCAGGTGTACATGCAGGAGGTGCAGCGTCATCCGCTGCTCACTCCCGAACAAGAACGAGAACTCGCCGAAGAGTATCACCGGACCGGCAACGTCGACCTCGCGGCAAAGTTGGTCACGGCCAATCTCCGCTTGGTCGTGAAGCTCGCCTACGAGTATCGACGCGCGTATCGCAACATCATGGACCTGGTGCAAGAAGGCAACATCGGGCTGATGCAAGCGGTGAAACGCTACGATCCGTATCGCGGCGTCAAGCTTTCGAGTTATGCGGCGTGGTGGATCCGCGCCTATATGCTGCGCTACATCTTGAACAACTGGAGGCTAGTAAAGCTCGGGACGACCCAAGCCCAACGCAAGCTCTTCTTCAACCTGAACAAGGAGAAGGCGAAGCTGAGTGCGATGGGAATCGAACCTAGCCACGCCGAGATCGCCAAGCGCTTGAGTGTGGAAGAGAAAGACGTGGTCGAGATGGACCGGCGGCTCGCTAGTAGCGACGCTTCACTCGACACGCCAATTGGTGATGCAGATGGCCGACAGACGACGCGGATGGATCTGTTGCCGTCTGTTGGCGCCGGACCCGATCAACTTACGGAAAGCTACCAACTCCAGGAGATGCTGCGCGAACACCTGGACGACTTCAAGCTAACGCTCAGCGGAAAAGACCTGATCATCTTCGAGCGACGCATGATCGCCGACGAGCCGATCACATTGCAGGAGCTTGGCGAAGAGTTCGGCGTATCGCGTGAACGAGTGCGTCAACTCGAGGCCCGTCTGGCGGGCAAGCTGCGCGCCTTCCTCTCGGAACGGCTCGGCGATGCCGTCCTCATCCGCGATTGAAGCTGCATAAGTAATGGATAAGCCCTCGCTCGGTAAGCTGTATGTGGTCGGGACACCGATCGGAAACCTGGGCGATATTACGTTGCGCGCCGTCGAAACACTCAAGCGCGCAGATCGGATCTTAGCCGAGGACACACGCCGAACGCGTACGCTGCTCAATCACTTGGGGATCACGGGCAAGCCGCTCGCCTCGATTGAAGCCCACGTGAGTGAGGCGCGCTTGAGGGGTTTGCTCGACTTCCTTTTGGACGGGGACCAACTGGCCCTGGTCACGGACGCAGGCATGCCTGGAGTCAGTGATCCGGGAGCCAAGTTCGTAGCCTTAGCGCGCGAAAGCGAGATCCCCGTCGAGGTGGTACCGGGACCAAGCGCCTTGACAGCCGCGATCGCATTATGCGGACTCGTCGAGGGTCCGTTCTACTTCGCGGGTTTTCTTCCGCGTCAGGGCTCGCGACGATCCCGCGCTATCGAACGGATTCAGCAACCGGGAATGGCCGTGGTTCTGTTCGAGGCCGGCAATCGAACGCAGGAAACGCTGAAAGATGTAGCGGTCAAGCAACCAGAGCGCCGCGCCGCCGTGTGCCGTGAGCTCACGAAATTGCATGAAGAGGTCGTGGTCGGGAACCTGTCAGAGCTCGCCGCACAAAGTCGCGAGTGGCGCGGCGAGGTCGTGATCGTGTTGGCGGACCACGCAGCAGCCGAGAACGACGAAACCAATGCTCCGGACTTTGACGATGCTGCTCTGACGAACGAACTGGCCAGCGGCAAAACTGTCCGCGATGTGCTCGAAGCTTCGGGACTAACTGGCAGGCAACGCAAGGCCCTGTACGCGAGACTGTTGGAGCTGCGCGGAAAGCTGGACGAGCGCTAGCGTCAAAGGCGTCGCGCGTTACACCGAATCACTCGACGCGCGCGAAACGAGTAGCTCGAAATCTGCCAACCCATACACGACGCGACCATGTCGGCGCAGCAGACTTCCGTCGCTTCGCATGCGCACAATCACGTGATTCGGCTTGTGGTCGAGCACTTCGAATCCCGCCTCGCGCAGATCCGATAGGACCATCTGATTGATGCGCTCGAGTTCTGTGCCGTCCAAGAGGCCACGTTCCAGGCATTCCTCGAGGTTTAGTCCACGCATCCATTGAAATAGGAGCAGGTAATCGCGATCCGGACTGAGCACCACCTTGTCCGTCTCGAGATCGCGCTGATCGTCATCCAGCAATCTTGCCCGCATCCGAAACTGATGGCTGATCCGTCCCAGTTGCCACGCGGGCACCGTTTCAGCGGGAGAGAAGACACCCAGCGCGCGTTTGGTGAGGATTCGTCGTGCGTTTTTTGTCGACCGCAATTGCTGCAAGTTCGCGACCTCTTCGAAAGGACTGCTGAAGCCCGGGTCGAGTCGATCGGCGTCCGACTCGCGCAGCCGCTCACGCTCCAAATGCTGCCCAACACGCGAAAACTTCAGGACCAGCTCGAGGGGAC
>JBLNFG010001061.1:0-9387 GCA_050263495.1 Myxococcales bacterium
CTCTGGTCAAGAACTCCCGTTGGAGATCGGAATTCCCTGCAACCGCCGGTAAATCGTCGCGCGGCTAACCCCAAGCGCATCGCAAACCCGCCGCAGCGGTAGGCCGTGACTCTCCTCAATAACGAACTGAATCAGGATCAGCCTTTCGTGTTCTCGATCCGCGGCCGACTGATGCCGAGGATCTCGTGGGCTTTTTTTTGCATCTCCACCAATCCCTTCACGATGGAGAGCTCTCGTTCGAGTTCGAGTATCGCGCGCCGTTGTCGATGGATCAGCTGGTCGCGCTCGTCGTCCGTGGGCCTGGGACCTGGACGTTTCATGGCAAGGCCAGCGAGTCCGTTCAGCTCGTACCGCTCCCGCCAGGTTGCCAGATGAGAGTGAGTAATCCCCTCGCTTCGAAGCAGATCCGAGAGTTCACCTCGCGACTTGCAGGCTTTTGCGGCAAGGGTAATGCGCTGTTTCTCTTCGGTCGTGAACCGCCGTCGCCGGCGGCATGTCACAATGGCCTGGTGCGCCCCCGACCGTTCCTCGACCGCATGGATGTGGCTTAACACAGTTGATCCTCTCCCTCTCAGCACCAATCTGCACCCGAGTAACCGGCTGGTTCAATTGACGTCCGTTTGCGTGTACATCGATAGCGTGTGAGGTGTCTTTGTGCCATTTCAGCCGATTTCACTGTAGTTTCTGTAGAACTGGAGCGCGCGGTCGCCGATTGTTCGACATTTGAAGACGCACTCGGCACGAGCTGGAGCGTGCAGTCGCCGACTCTTGCATGTTTCAAGACACTTTCGCGCAGGAGTCGAGCGTGATGTTCGAGTTGCCGTTGCCGTTGGGCGTGACGCGCGCTTCGCGCAAGGACTAGGGCTCGCGCGGCCTTCGATCATCCAGTGACTGCCGCGCTACCCCGCATTCTCTGAGATGTGGACTCTAGCAATTGGCGCGTTGAATCGAGCTCTAGGCGCTCGCTCATTGTATGCGCCGTTCACAGTGCCGTGACTTCGAGGGTGTTCGCAAGCGGCGCGGTGCGTTTGGCTGTGCCACGTGCGCTCGCGGCGCCGAATCGGTATGGGTTTGTCGCTGGCTGAGCCGAACGTAACGTCGATCTGGCCGCGTGATGGTGCTAAAAATTGGAGCGGAACGGTTTGACACGCGCAACGAAAGCGCCAACTCTCAGCCAAAGCGAGCATGCATGCTCCGACACTTCCCCCTGCCACGCGCAGCGCGACCCGAACTGCACGGAGTCCAGCGAGCGGGACGAAGTACAGTAACGGCCAAGGTGATCAACGAAGCCGGGCCGGGCCAAGGTGATCAACGAAGCCGGGCCGGGCCAAGGTGACCAGCGAAGCTGGGCAGGCGCCGCAGGCGGCAAGCGTTTTGCTGCCCACCACCGGCTCCGCTTGCAGCGTCGCCTTGCTCCTCCCAAATTCGTGCTCGTCGCCGAGCTACTGCGCGCGAATGGGAGGAGCGGAGGCCGCGCCGCGGGGACCTCGGGCCGAGCTGGTTTGAGAATTGTCGCGACAGTTCTTCGTAGCGTCGTCCACCTCCTTCCCATTGCGCGCAGGTCGCTAGCGGCGACCGAGCACGATGTTGGAGGAGGTCGGCGGCGCGCAGCGCCGAGGCCGCCTAGCGCAGCGAGAGGAGCGGCGCTCGTAGTAGGATCTCCAACCGTTCGGCGCTCTACGGAGTAAAGTGCGACCGAATCGCTTTCGTTGGTGTCGATAGCCCAAGTAAGGATGAGCCATGAACAACGCGTATTGTTACGGAATGATTTCTCCGAGCACCCTCTATACCCTTCGAAGCGACTTTCCCTTTCCGCAGCCGAATACGTATGCAGAAATTGCGAGTAGCTTCCCGTCGGTGGGAGGCGAAGCCGCAAATTCCGCCATTATCCTGGCGAAATTGGGGCTAAGGACCAAGCTTGACGGCAACTGGCTCAACCGCGTTCACGCGAGCAAGGTCACGGGGCTCCTCGGCGCATTCGACGTCGACCTATCGCGACTGAGCGTCGTGGACGCGGGAGGAACCGATGAAATCGTCATTTCGGACCAGTCGAGCCGCACCGTGTTCGGCAACTACGCGAGTTTTCATGCTGGCGCGCGTCAGTGGAACGAACCGCAAGCTCAAGATATCGAGAATGCGGACATCGTTTGTCTGGATCCGTATTTCCGACGTGAATCAGAGCTTGCAGCCGAGATGTGTGAGAAGTACGGCAAGCGCTACGTCACCCTCGATAGCCCTTACGAGGGCTACCTAGCACAGCATGCTGCAGCAATTGTCATCTCGCATGAACTGCGGGACAGCAGTTATTTGAACCGTGACGTGAACGAGTTGTTTGCGGAGTATCAACGGGCTTGCGGCGGGCTCGTCATTTTTACGTTTGGAAGTGACGCGCTTTGGTATGGGCGCCAGGGAGAAGAGCGGAAATCATTCACCCCCTTCCAGATTGAGCCGGTGGACACTACCGGGGCAGGGGATTCCTTCCGTGCGGCGATTGCCTACGGGGTGCTGCGCGGTTGGACGGATGATGCGACCGTCGAGTTCGCTTCGGCCGTAGCTGCCTGTGTTTGCCTCAGCGCGCCACACACGCTAAACGCACCCGGAAAGACTGGAATTCTACAGTTCTTGGACCAACAACGCGCACTGCGCCAGACATAAAGGCACACTCAACCCGAGTAGTCTGCCGTTATGTGTGTCTCCTCGTTCTGAGTGCGAATCTCATTTGACTGACTTCGGCGTATCGGACATGATGCGTCCAGTTGCACTGGTTTTCCGGGAAAGCGTACATCGTCTGCCCGGTGCGGGATATAGTCGGCCTCGAGAGTTGTCGGTTATCACTCGATGCCAGGGAGTTTTGCGTTGTCGCCTCCTGATGTCGGTTGGTCCTTTAGGACTCTGTTGAATCCGGTCGTTGCTCGGATGCTCATCTACGGAGCCAGTCCCTTTGACTTGGAACGTGTGCTGCGGCGGGTCGAGGACACTCCCCTGCGCAATGCTCAGCAGCTTGAAAGCTTGTGGCTTACGGAGTGGGAAGCGCTTGCCCATCAATGGCGTGAGCGAAGTCGAGACGCAGCGCATCGCATGCGGTGCAGTACGGCGCGCGACACAAGCTTTCAGGCCTCTGCGTGTGGTCTCGCGCAATTTCTGATCAACTCAGCGGAAATATCGCGCAAGAGTCAAAGCTATGCTGCCTACTCCGAAGATTACCGGAAGGCCGCGGATTACTTTGGCTCGAGGGTACTTTCACTCGATATCCCGTTTGGGGAGCAAGCATCATTGCCGGCACTTCTGCACCTTCCTGACAGAAATCGGCCGCACCCGTGTGTCGCAATATTCGCCGGCCTCGGCAGCTGCAAAGAAGAAATGAACACGCTTGCGCGATTCATGGTTGAACGCGGCATCGCTGCGTTGGTACCAGATATGCCGGGCAGTGGGGCGAGCCTATTTCGAGAGAGTATCGTTTGTAGCTCGGAGAACCTTTCGAAAGCCTTTCGAGCGGTGGCCGATTTTGCGCACGGTAGCTCGGAGATTGATCCTGAGCAGTTCGGTGCGGTCGGCCTGTGCATGGGCGGTGGTTATGCGTATCGAGCGTGCTTCGAGGATCACCGGTATCGGTTTTGTGCAACCTTGTTTCCGCTCTTCATCAATCAGGTTGCCGATGACGCTACCCCGCGCTGGATGAAGAGCGGAACGTGGTATGACTACCAAACCGGAGGTCAAGCCCCGCAGCATTTTGTGTCGGAAGTCGGGTGGCACGACGGCTTCAGCATCGATTGCCCGTTCTTGATGGTGCACGGCAAATACGACAATTGGATGACACTTGAGCGGGCCACCATTTTATTCGAGCATGCTCGTTCCCCGGTTCGACAGATGATCGTGATTGATGAAGAGCCTGTCTACGCGTCGGGTAACGTGATCACTCACACTATGCCAGTGGGAGAGCAAATGGGATGGGTGGGGCCGCTGGTGGCTGACTGGGTGCGAGAGCAGGTAGGTGGTTAATCGAGAGCCTCAGGGGAATGACCCGCCGAGTGCAAGCGTTGCGCTGTCTGTGCGGGGGTTGCTCCAGCGGCAAGGGCTGGTGATTTAGGTGACGATTGCGGTGACTCTCGACCCGGGCCAGGGTGCGCTTCATGTATTCCAGCAGCTCTGTGAGCAGGCGCCGGAACAGCCATTCCTTCGGGTGAATGGGATACGTCTGAACCGACGTGAGTTTCTTCACCAAGTATCCGTGTGGGCAGGTGCCTTCTCGAGGCAAGGAGTTGGTGTCGGCGACCACGTCGCGTTGATCACGCCCAACAGCATGCAATGGTGCGTGGCCTTTTGGGCTCTCGTCAGCGTTGGGGCTAGGCCTGTGCCGCTCGATCCACAGATCGGAGGATGGGAGTTAGAGAACCTACTCGCAGTGATTGATGTGAAACTCTGTCTGGCCGTCACTAGCTATCGGAGTTCGCCAATTGCGGAAAGCCTGAGCCGAATTAGAACGCAATTACCTCACCCACCGGTTCTAGTATCTCTCGAAGGCTCAGCGCACGGGATGCTCTCATGCGAGGAATTTCTGCTTGGTGCTTGCCCGGCGCGCGTACCAAGCCGAGCCGTTGAGCCTGAGGAGCCGTTGATGTTGGCTTGCACGTCGGGTACCACAGGTAACCCGAAAATCATCAGCGTGCCGCACGCAGGGTTCGTGCGCTCACAGATCGATATGGGACGGGTTCTTGGGGCTAGCTCTGGTGATCGGATGCTGCTCGGCATGCCCCTCTATCACCAGGGTGGGTTCGGCATGGGTCTGCAGGTGTTGGTGTCCGGAGGTGAATCGATCTACGAGGTCGGCTTCGACCCGCAACGGTTTCTCGAGACAATGGAGTCCGAGCGGGTCACCGTGGTTCAGCTTTCGGCAACCCTCGCGAAGCTCCTACTGTCGCACCCTCAATTCGACTCCTTCGATCTTTCGGCACTGCGAGTCTGCTACTTTGCTGGCGAAGTCTTGCCTGACCGTTTAGCCGCAGAATTCTGGGAAAAGAGGCGTAAGCGCGTCATCAACGTGATTGGGTCGTCTGAGACGGCGACCATGGTGCTGTGGGACTCGTTGCGCGACTCGCATCGATCTGCGTCGGAATACCAACCGCTCCCATTTACAGCCGTGCACGTGGGTGAGGCGGGCCCGAGCTCGACGAGCTGCGACGCTACTCGCCGCGATGATCCGGACCGCGAGGCCAACGCGACGACACTCGAACCCCGGTCGCTCTCGTGGACATCGGAGAATGCGGCGCAATCATTCACAGGCGTGCACGTGGGTGAGGCGGGCCCGAACTCGACGGGTCGCGACGCCACTCACTGCGATGATCCGGACCGCGAGGCCAACGCGACGGCAATTGAACCCGGATCGCTCTGGGTTTCCACCGACGCGCTCCTGCTGGAGTATTTTGCAAACCCGAAGGAAACGCAACGAAGGTTGGTCGTGAAGGGAGGGCGGCGCTGGTTCGACACCGAAGACCTAGTGCTGCCACTCCCAGACGGTTACGTGCGATTCGTTGGCAGGCGCAAGCGCGTCATCAAACGCGGTCCAAACCTGGTCCATCCCGAGGAAGTCGAAGCATTCCTCTTGACCTGTCCATCCGTCGCTGCGGTGGCCATCTTGCGTGAAGAACACGAGCTCTTCGGTGAGTCGATGGTGGCGTGGATTCAACCCGCGCCGCACCAAGCGCTCGATCGGGGGAAGCTGTCGGCGTTTTGCCGAGGCAAGATTGCGGCATACAAAGTCCCGGACCGTTTCGTGATAGTCGAAGAGCTCTCGGTCGACATCGGCAAGATTCGCTACCAACGCGTTGGAATGGACGAGAAGAAGAACGTATGAGTTATCCCGAAACACTGAATCAATCCTTCGAACGTGCACTCGAGTTCCACGCGCCGGACCAAACAGCATTTGGTTTCGAAACGTCAACGGTCACCTGGGGGGAGTTTGGTGAACGTGTGATGCAGCTTGCCCGCGGGCTAGCCGGGCAGGGCGTTGGTCCCCGTAGTGTCGTAGGTTATTCGCTCCCGAACTGTCCGGATGCGATTGCTCTGATTGTGGCAATATCTCGCCTGGGAGCCCGGGCTGTTCCGCTGTTCCCCAAAATTCCGGAGCCGATACGCGCAAGGGTGTTCTCCGCTTTTGGGTGTTGCGTGGTACTCACTTCAGCCCCGTCCGTGGAAGGCCTAAAGCAAGCTCTCGAGCGAATGCAATCGTCGATTCCGGTGCACGACGTAGGTGGTTTGGGCGCGGCTCATCACGCCCAGGTGCTACCCGCCTACGAGGTGAGGGCGAGCGAGCCATTCCTCGCTGCCGCGAGTTCGGGTACAACGGGTGTTCCCAAGTCCGTTTGGATCACGCACGACAACGTTGCGGCGATTTTGTCGGCTACTACGGATCTCGCCAAGCTGGGTGATTGGGTCGACGGCTCGTATTCGACTTTGATGGCCTTTCCTCTCTCCACGTCTTCCGTCTTGGTTGTGCTGGGGATGCTCTTCGCAGGTGCGCATCTTGTTTTCGCGGAAGACCTCAGGCCAACGCACTATGTGGAGATTGCAGCACACTGGCAGGTTGACTCGCTCTCTGCCCCACCGGCGTACTTCGAAGCGATCTTGACCCTCCCGCGTGAACTTGTTCCACCGTTGCCCCGTGTGCGAGCCATCTTTACCGGAATGGACTTTCTGCATCCCTCGCTGCTCAGTCGACTGAAGGAACGGCTGCCGGGGCTGGATCGCGCTGCGAGTGGGTACGGGTTGGTCGAGACTTCTACCATCTTCATGACTTGGAAAGCGCACGACCTGGAGCAGATGGTAGAGCCACTGAATGTATTTACACTGTGTCCAAGCGTGGCAAATCAGATCGACGTGCGCGACGATTCCGGGGCGAGCGTTGGTGACGGTGCTGAGGGCGAATTGTGGGTGAAAGGTCCGTCCGTGGTTTCGGGTTATCTCGGACAGCAGCCGGGATCACCGGCGTTTGTCGACGGGTGGTTTCGTACCGGCGACGCCGCCAGGCGCGTAGATGCTACACGCATCGAGCTTTGCGGAAGGCGTAAGTATCTGATCAAGCGAGGCGGGAAATCCGTCTCGCCCATCGAGGTTCAGGACCGGCTTGATGCGTGCAAAGGCGTCCGAACAAGTGCCGTGGTTGGAGTCAAGCACCCACTCTATGGTGAGATGATTTGGGCATTCGTCGTGTCCGAGCGCGATGGCGCGGTGACGCTAACGGATCTGATGCGAGAGTGCCGCGCCAACTTGCCAGTACATATGGTCCCTGACCAAGTAACCTTCGTGAGTGAGTTGCCTAGAGGCTCGGGCGTAGGAAAGCTCGATCGTGAGAGCCTGATCCGCATGGCCGAGGCAGAACTATCTGCCATCCAAGGAGAGCATTGTGACTGAAGACCTCAATTGGCCCACTTTCTCGAAGCACGTCGGTGAGTTCCTTGGGCTCGACTCCGAAGTCGTGCGGCCAGAGACTCACATCTATAACGATCTTGGTCTCGACTCGCTAGGCATGTTCAGCTTGGGGATGCATCTGATCAAGCGATTCGGGATCCGTTTGCCGCTCTCGGAAGTGGCCACGATCGCGACGCTTGACGACATCTACCAGGCCCTTGCTCGTTATCAGGGTAAGGCGGTCTAAGCTTAGCCCGCGGCCGGGTTGGAGAACTCTCCACAGGGTAACGGCTTCTTCGCTCTGAGATCGCGAAACCAGCGGTTGATCAGCGGGCGCAGGTGGCAGGTCGATATTCGCTACAGATCCAAAAGGCCACCAAAGCCAAGGCTGGTCCTAGTGAGGAAGCCGGTCCCGAAGCGCACCATCGCGGGTTGGACAAAGAAAAATGTAGCCGGAATCTGTCGGCTGATGCGAGTTACGTCAACGCGCGCCTCCAGCCCGATGGATTGTTCGAGGGTCGGCGCGCACGTCAATCCGCATTCCAGACCAATCGCGGGCGTTGCGCGTTCGAATAGCGACAGATTAAGTCTTCCGCTTTGCCAGAGCGTTGCCCGTCCTTCGAAGGTGGGCAGCGTTAATATTTCGAAACCAGGCGTTGGGCGAGCGTCGAAGCTCAAGCGCAGTGGATGGGTGAATGGCGTCTCGAGTTCGAACCAGCGCTTGGTCGCGGCCGCTGCCGCGGTGCTTTCCGGAAGGGGATGACCCGAGCTAACAACTTGAGCCAGCGCTGCCGAGGTGTGCGTCATTACAAACAGTGAACCGAGTAACCGCGAGACTCGAAGTCGGTCCATAGCTCGCCAAGTATGAAGCTCGCTGAACGGAACGACAAGCGTGTGCCCTTGAACGGTGGATTACGTGGATTCACCCCATACATACCGAGCTGCTCAAGCGGCGCTCCTGATTCAGGCGGCCTGCTGTGCGATGAGCGTTCGCAGTCGTTTCATTGCGCGGGAGTGAAGTTGAGAGATGCGCGGTTCGGAAACTCCCAGCTGTGCGCCTAAGTCCTTGAACTTTACGCCCTTGAAGTAGTGCATCGAGACGATGTGACGCTCACGTTCGGGGAGGAGTTCAACAGCCTTAGCCAATGCTTCGCCGACTAGCTTATGGTGTACTGCCGACTCGCTGCTCGAAGACTCCGCCGAGGAGAGTGCGCGGCCTTGTTCCCACTCGCTTACGTCATCGAGTCGAACCACCGAGGGAGGAGTGATGCTGTTCCCGCCCGGAGCTTGCGACTCTGAAGCGGCTGCTCGAGCGCGACGAGGAAGCCAATCCTGTGCTCTCAGCTCGTCGAGGATGGCGCCGCGGATACGCACGCGCACGTACCACTCGAAGCTCTCGTCATATTGCCCAGCTTGCCGCCGAATTGCGTCCCAGAGGCCACTCATGCCCGCCGCAATCAAGTCGTCGCGCAATACATTACGGGGCAGCTTGCGTTGGAATCCACCTACGATTTGACGAACCAGTGGCGAGTACTGCTGCAGCAACTGGGCCGCCATCAAGTCTTCGGCACTCGCAACTCGAGGCCTAGCCTGAGGGCGCCGAGCAGCGGCCGAGCGCGCCTTGACCGGAGTGTGGACGGTTCGACGTGCGGAGGTGCGTTGTCGTGCCTTGGGCGGCGCAATCGACGTTCGGGGTAGGACCGAATGCCGATTCAGCCGATACTGCGGCACGTTTTCGAGCGAGGTCGTGAATTCCGCCTGACTGTTGCGCGAAGTCGTGCGCTGGCTCGTGTCTTCGGCGGCTTTGTTCAGAATTTGTGCGCTCATGGCCTCCTCCGGGTTCGCGCTCCCTTAAGCAAGCGATGTGCCGCCGTGAATTAATGTTATGTTTCGAACATCTACAGCGGTTCTAGCCAACTCGAGGGTCTTCGAATACCCAGGCTAGCCACCATCCTTCGAGACCCCGCGAGGAGTGAGTTCGTT
>JBLNFG010001062.1:0-7904 GCA_050263495.1 Myxococcales bacterium
ACCGTAACGTCGATTGCCCAGGGGCCTACCTCATCCAACAACGGGATGCCGTACGTCTCAGCGAGCGTACGGCTGCGTTCACTGGTAGGGACGCCAATGTAGCGCTTGCCCTGCTGCACTAAGTGGCCAAGCTGTTCGATGAACAGCTCAGCGGTGGAGCCCGACCCCAATCCAATCGTACCGGTCGGCGGCAAGTAGCTCAGTGCGGATTGGACGGCGCGCTGCTTCTGTTCGGCTTGATTGGTCATAGTTCTCGATGAGGCGGAACTCGATCGCATGGGAGCATGGCTGAGAGATTGGTGGATCGACGGCGTGGTCCAGCACCGCTTGCCTGCGACACGCCGTCGACTGGATGAGGGGGCCGCCTTGAGCCCGACCCGGAGGGGGCAGCGTTATTCAGTTGGGAACGAAGGCCGCATACAGTGCGCGCACTGCCTTTTCGAAGTCCGTCGCCGTAACGCCAACGATGATGTTCAGCTCCGAGGCACCCTGGTTGATTACTTCGACGTTTACCTGAGCGTCGCGAAGTGCCGCAAACACCTTGGCCGCGATGCCAACTGAGTGGGCCATGTCCTCGCCAACGACAGCAATCAACGCCAGTTGTTCGTCGATCGTGACGCTGTCGGGCTGCAAGACGCGCTTGATCTGCTCGATGATTTCATCCGACCGATCGCCGAGCGACTTCGTGTCTACGATCACGTTCATGCCATCGATGCTCGACGGGCAATGCTCGACGTTGATCTTCAGCGCCTCCATGATTCCAAGTAGGCGATAGGCGAAGCCTACCTCCTTGTTCATGAGGCTCTTCTCGACGCAGATCATCGAGAAGCTTTTCTTCCCCGCAATGCCGGCAATTTCCGTAGTCTTGTTCTCGACCGCGCTAAGCTCTGACACAATGCGCGTGCCAGGGTGAGAGGGTTGGTTGGTGTTCTTGATGCAGATCGGGATGCGCGCTTCCCGGACTGGCAGAATCGCTTCGTCGTGGAACACGGCGGCGCCCATATAGGACAATTCCCGAATCTCGCGGTAGCTGACCTCGGCCATGGGACGGGGATTCTCGACGATTGCCGGATCCGCCATCAGTAGGCCGGAGACGTCGGACCAGTTTTCGTAGAGCTCCGCGTTGGCGGCGCGCGCTGCGATTGCGCCCGAGATGTCCGAGCCCCCACGCGAGAAGGTTTTGATCTGACCCCGCTGGTCGCGGCCGTAGAAACCAGGCATGACATAACGCTTCGAGCAGTCGGCGATGCGCTTACCCAGACGCTCGTAGCTCTCGGGAGCCACGAGTCCAGCGGGGGTGATCACGACGTAGTCGGCCGGGTCAACGAACTCGGCGTCAAGGTATTCCGCCATCAGAATGCCGTTGAAGTACTCGCCGCGCGAAGCGACGAAATCGCGCGAGACACCGCGTTCGAGTTCTTCGGCGAACTTTTCCAGCTCCACTCCGACCCTGGTGGTAATCGAAAGCTCTTTTGCGATCTCGACGTAGCGCGTGTAGATCAAGGCAAACGTCGCGTCGTAGTCCGCACCCATCAGAGCCATGTCGTGGCAAAGGTAGAGAAGATCGGTAATCTTGGCTTCGGTCTTGACTCGCTTGCCAGGTGCCGACACGACGATGATGCTGCGCGCTGGATTCTCTTCGATGATGGCGCGGACCTTCTTGAACTGGCTAGCGTCGGCGACGCTCGAGCCGCCGAATTTACAGGCAATGCGAGTCATTCGGTTCTCCTCTGCGGTGGTCAGGGCGACCGATTGCGGCCTTTCTGCCACTCGGGCCCGCCCCATAGCAGTCTGAAGGGCGGTTCACCAGCCAAAGTCAAGGTTGCGGACCTTGGCTTGCTGGCCCACTCGGGAGTTTCTTTTGGGTTTTGCCGTCGCGGCTACGGCAGAACGGCGTGCGCAACCAGCGGTTCACAATGCGACTGGAGGCAGCGCTTCTGTTACCAGATTGGAAGGTGACGAGGACGCGGCCGCAGTGTGCGGACTGGCAGGAGAAAGCTTGGGGTGATTCCCGCGTTGGCGCGCCTGTTCCCTCGTACCGTCGGCAGAGGGGCTAGCCACAAGCTCGAGTTTCTCCACAGGCACAGCAGGGATGAGGGCATCGAACACGGAGGGCTTCATCGCTTGCACCGTATGAGCAATGCGCGCAACTCGAAGGCGCTGAGGTGCAGGGCCAAACGGGCGTAGCGTCGGAGCGAACGCGACGGCATCGGTGGCACTGTTGAACGGGCCCTGAGTCGCCACCAGAAATCCAAACGCTGTCCCTAAACTCGTAAAGAGTGCCATGGACCAGACGACTCGTCCCCGGTGCAAGCTCCGCACAGGCGCCAGGCTTTCAATATGGCTGGCGACGACCCGGCGCTCCTGCCACTGCTCGAGGTCCGCAGCGGTCGAGGGCGTTGGCGGCGGGGTCACGATCTCCGGGTTTAGCCAGATCGATTCGAGCATCACCCCCGTGATGTCACTGGTAACAGCGCGATCGATAAGCCACTGAGCCAACGCCCGCCCCAATGAACGCATGTTGGGCCAGCGCGCGGCGGCCGACTTCTCGAGTCCGCGACGTAGGATCTCCCAGAGTTCAGGCTCCTCAACGCCGCGTTCAGCCAAGCTGAGAGGATCATCTTCGGCGATGCTAAACAAGAGCGCGTGGGTATTGTCCGCGGAGAACGGCACTTTGCCCGTGACACACTCATACAGCATTGCGCAGAAGGACCAAATGTCCGCGCGTGTATCGACGTCTGCCTGTCCGCGCGCCTGCTCCGGCGATAGGTACGAGGGGCTTCCGAGTACCGCACCAACCTCAGTGAGGTTCATGGAACGACTGAGATGCACCTGGTGTTTGGCGACACCAAAGTCCAAGAGCTTAGGCTGCACGAAATGCTGCGCATGGGCCAGAAATACGTTGTCTGGTTTGAGATCGCGATGCACGACACCGATCGCGTGGGCCGCGGCGACAGCGCCGGCAATTGGGAGTAGGGTGCGCACGGCTTCAACCGCAGGTAACCTGCCCGTGCGCGCCAGCAAATCAGCCAAGTTCTCGCCGTCGAGATGCTCCATGGCAAAGTACGGGTTGCCGTGTTGCGTCTGTCCAAGATCGAATACTCGAACGATCGCTGGATTATTCAGCTTCGCGACAGCGCGCGCCTCAGTCCGGAGCCGCTCACTCTGAGTCGTATCCTCGGTATTGAAGCGCAGGATCTTTAGCGCCACTTCGGATTCGAGTTCGAGGTGTCGTGCCTTCCAGATCCACGCTTGACCGCCCTCGCCAATCAACAGCTCGAGTCGATATTTTCCCGCAATCAAGCTGCCGACAGTGGGTTTGTCGGCTGGACCGGGAACCATCAAGGCTGCCTCCGTCATGCTTGACCTCGGCGCATCCTAGCATGAAGAACGCGCTTGTCGTGGCTCATGGGGAGCCAGGCAGTCAGCGCTCTGCCACTGGAATTGAGTCTGGATTTGCAGTAAGGCTGGCCGCGCGAACTCGTCATACAGAGGACAGGCGTGAGTCCAAGGCGAGGGGTTGTCCCGAAACGCCACAGCCGCACCGACTCATTACAAACTCGCTTCAGAGTTGGAGTGTGGGTTTCGCCCATCGTCCAGAATTCGTGACGCGTTCATGAATCAGTCCAATCAGCGATGTTTCCGGCCCAATTCGAGTGCTTTTGCTGTCGTTCGACCATTCGTGCGTACACTCCAGACCTCTGCATGAGCTCTCGGTGTGAACCCGCTTCGACGATTCTGCCGTTTTCGAGCACCACGATCAGATCGGCATGAATGATGGTGCTCAGTCGATGGGCAATGATGAAGGTCGTGCGTCGCGCTACTAGGTTCGATAGGGCACCTTGGATCAGCCGTTCGCTCTCGGTATCGAGATTGCTAGTCGCCTCGTCCAAGATCAGGATCTCTGGATCGGCCAGCAACGCGCGCGCGATCGAGAGCCGTTGACGCTGTCCACCCGAGAGCTTCACCCCACGCTCGCCGATCACGGTGTCATAACCTTCGGGCAGCTTTGAGATGAACTCGTGTGCATGAGCGGCTTGCGCTGCCGCTTCGATTGCTACATCGGGGGCATCTAAGCGCCCGTATGCGATGTTCTCTCGCACGGTTCCATCGAATAGGAAGACCTCCTGCGAGACGACTCCGAGGCACCCTCGGTAGCTCTCGAGTTTGTACCGACGCAGATCGATGCCGTTCAGCAGGATTGCACCAGACGTGGGATCGTAGAAGCGCGCCAAGAGATCGGTGAGCGTGCTCTTTCCCGCTCCGCTTGGTCCAACTAGAGCCACGACTGAATTGCCCGGAACCGTCAGGTTGAAGTGCTCGATAATGGGCAGGTCCGGCCGATAGGCGAATGAAACGTCAGCGAATTGGAGCTGCTCAATCGATGCGGGCACATCAACCGCCTTTGGGTCAGAGCGTCCCTCGGTGGGCATGCTCAGCAGCTCGAACAGCCGATCCATGGCTGCCAATCCTCGTTGAGTGTCGCTAATCGCGTGAATCAACGCCAAGATCGGCTCCAGTAGACGAGACAGAAATACCTGAAAAGCAATGACGGTGCCTAGCGTCGTTTGCCCTACGACAACCAAGTAGCCGCCATAGCAAACGATCACAACTTGGGTCATCGGCACGATGAGTTCCCAGACCACCGTTGAGGCACGTCGTGTGCGCGCTGCAAGCACCTGCTTTCGGATCAGCGTGTGCAAGCCAATGGCATGCTCCAGCTCCTCTCGACGCTCGCGACCGAATCCGCGTACTACACGAATGCCACCGATCGCTTCATTGACCCTGGCGTCAATTTCGCTGCGATCTTGGGCGATCGAGCGCCAGATCCCGCGCATTTTGCGTGACCAAGACAGCTGAAGCAACAACAACGGTGGCACCGTCAGCGTCACGATCGCGGCAATTCGATAATCTAGACTGAACAGAACGCCAATCGTCAAAACCAAGCGCACGAGTGCAAACAGAGGGCCCAGCAAGGCGAGTTGGACGAGCTGTGCCGTATGCTCGACGTCGACCGAGAGCCTGGAGAGGAGACCTCCCGAACGAAGTGCGTGAATATCTGCCAATCCAAGCCGCAAAACGTGGTGGTAGACACGCTGCCTCAACCCTGCTTGAAGTTTGGACGTTACGAGTTGAGTACGGACTGTTCGAATCCAAGTCAGCGCCGCATTGAGTAAGAAGACGCCGGTCAACCCCAATGCGCCCACGAGCAGGTAGTACGCTTTTTGTGCTCGTTCGATCGAAGAATTAAGTACCACGCGGTCGATCAACGCCGCGGACGCGAGCGGCCATGCCAAATCGAGACCAATGCCTAGCAGCGACCACGCCACGACCACGCTGAGATCACGCACGCTGGGCTTGAGCCAGCTCAACGCGCGTTTTCGTTGGTGCAGACGCAGAGAGAGAATTCCGGTCTGCTTTGCTCGCTCGATGGTTCGCTGCCAGGTATTCCTGGCGCGACGCTGACCCAAAACGAAATCCTGATAGCGCTGTCTTGAACTCCTTGGCTGGCGATTCACGGCGTGGTCCTCGGTGCGGCGCGATCGTCGCTGCGGCATCCTAGCCAAAAGGGTTTGGCTTTGCGGAATCTCGCCGGGCAGAAAGAAGTTGCCGCGACGGATCAAACCCAAAAAAAGGCGCGTACTGTGCAGGACTGACGTCCGGCTGGGCGACCGTGGGGCGCTTGGACTGCAGTGCCCTAGCGTGTGGCTTGGTGCGACTGCCTTTCCGAAGCGGCGAAGGCATGTACACTGGCAACAATGTTTCGATCGCGTCTGCTTGGTTGCTTGGTGGTCGTCGCGGCATTGGCAGGATGTGAGACGAGATCGCGGATTGCTGCTCCCGCGTCGCCTAAGTCTCCCGCACCGCTGGTAGTGACCGAGGTTCCGGAAGAAAGGCTCGGCTCAGCCGTCGTTCAGGTGCTGCAGTCGGGCGAACCAGGTGCTGCGCGCACGAGCCTCCTCGCTGGTGTGGTTCGTCGACAGCTGCGACGTGCTGACACCTTGATTCGGAGGGGCGAGCGCGAAGCCGGGATGAACGCGATTCGTGGAGCGATCTGGCTGGTGCGCGCGGGTGAGGAACGCCGTGAAATGTGGCAAGGCGCAGCGCCTGCGTTAGCCGAAGCCGCAGAGGAAGCTGCACGAGTCGGTGATGAAGGCAAGACCAGAGCGCTCTATGCCTTGGTGAAGCAGGCGGGACCGACAGCAGCGATGCAAGCTGCTGTCGACGAGCACCTTGCGGCAATGGATCGTTTTGCACAAGCTGCTCAAGCCGATCCCGCGCTCGAGGTTGCCGGTGATCAACAACGAGTCGCCGTGCAACGATCGATCTACGAGCCAAGTACGGTGAACTTGCAGGGCGCTGCCGAGAGGCTGTCGGAGTGGATGAACAAGTCTCTCCAATCAGACGTACTCGAACGTTGGGGCGAGTCATCGTTCGATCGCGAGGAAGCGATCGAAGCATTTCGTGCGCGGCGATTTGGTGCGCTCACGTTGGTAGGCGTCTTTCTTCGCCATGGATCCCCAATGGGAGCGCTGGATTGGCTCGAGCGAAATGATCTAATCCGGTTGCTGCCGTCAGACATGCGTGACCGTTTGGAACAAGCGGGAGAGGACGACGACCCCGGTGCGTGGCAACGGCTCTATCAGTTCTTTCAGAACGAAGCAGATCCGGCTCGCGCGGACTCGTCGGTTGGGATCGAACTTGCGCAGTCTGCTTCGTTCGGCGTGGCAGTGGAGCTGTTCCGAGGCCATCCGACGCAGATGATTTCCGTGGGTCCGCTCGCATTGATGTTGCCGGATCTGATGCTTGGGGACGCCGTACCGCCGCTGCTCAATGCGGCATTACCCGGTGCGTTGCGTCGCGACGACGCTAGCTGGGCGATGGCGCTAATCATGCGAGCGATGATGCTGCACGGGTCGGCTGGCGACATCGACGTGGCAAGGCGTCTGTTCGCGGCAAGCCAACCCTTGGTGGAGCGGGCGATATCCGCGTCAAGCGGTGGCGAAGCGTTGCGACCGCATCCCGCACGTCTATTCACGTTGATGGCCTCGCTCGAATCGCGGCACGCGGATCTCGAGCGAGCACGCGTGGCGCTGCAACGAGCGATTCAGCTTGATCCCAGTGCGAACTTGGAACTCGAGCTGGCACGCATCGAACGCCAACGTCAGAACCCGGACGGCGCGCACCGCGCTATCTTTGAGGCGCTGACTCTGGCGCGTAAAGCTGCCGATCTCCTGACGGAGACGGAAGCCCAAATCCTGCTGTATGAGCTCGAGTCGGAGCGTGGAAATGTGGCGCCCGCAAATGCCGCGTTACGTGAGGCGCTACGGCTTGCGCTCTCGGCCCGAGATCGAGCACGGCAGCCCGAAGAGCAAGCCCAAGCCGAGCGGCGATTTGCTCGAGTGTTGGAGCTCTATGGAGAACACGAAGGCGCCAAGCGCGCTTCGATGCGGGCGCTCGACGCCTCGCGCGCGAACCACCAGCAAAGTACCGCGACCGTACTGGACGCGGCGCGCCGCGCCCTCACTTACGGTGACCTTCGCGGCGCGCGAATGGCTCTCAAGAATGCACTTGAACTCGGGATTTCATCCTCGGACTGCGTGTATGTTGCGCTGTGGACTCGGCTCGTCGAGCGTCAGAATCGCGTGCCGAGCGATGGGACTGTCGAGGATGCGCTGGCGCGCGTCGGAGAAATTCCGCCCTGGCCAGGTCGGTTGAAGGCGTGGGTTCTAGGTCAAGTATCTGACGCGGAGCTGCAAGCAACCGCCCGTACGGAAGCGGAAAAGACCGAAGTCACGTTCTATCTGGCGATGCTGGGACGGCAGGGGCGCAGCTCCGAGGCAGCGCGCAACTCACTCGCTCAAGTTGCCAGGAGCCACGCCGTTGGCTTGGTTGAAGTCACC
>JBLNFG010001063.1:0-2586 GCA_050263495.1 Myxococcales bacterium
CGCCGCGGCCCTCCTCGTTTTCTCGGGGTTTCACCCCGAACCCCGCGTCCGCTGCGCGTCCGCCTAGTGCCGCCGTGGAGTCACAACAACTTCCGGCGCTACTTCCGGCGAGCGGCACTAGTACCCACAGGGTCGCCAGCGTAGATGGCCCAGCGTGAACACGCGCCACGCTGCGACAAGGGCCCGCTGAATCCGCACTTTCCCGGGCAAGCAGTGGCTCGAAGGCCGTCGTCAGCGCCGACCACTGCATAAACCACGCTAAGTGGGCTCGGTGGCGGTGTACACAGGCGCGAATCCACCGCCTGCGGTGCGGAAGTTGGTTGTCTGGCCGTGATAGAGCCGGGCGGCAATCAACTGAACGTCGGTGCCGTACACGAAGCAACGAATATCGAGCTTTAGGGGGACGACCGAGCCTTCGACCATGACGTGGCGTTGGCTTGGTGCAATGACCCTTTGGGCCACGTACTCATGCCGGAGGATTTCTTGGAAGGTACCGCGCGTCAGCTTATCGCCGCGGTAGGCTGCTTTTCCGCCGTATCCGTGAATGGGTTTCAAGAACCACTGCTTGCGCTCAGACCAGAGCCTTTCGGCATCGGCAGCATCCACGACCTGGGTTTCTGGAATATGTGACACGAGCAGATCTGAGTGTTGCTGCGAGAGCCCAATTTGGCGATGCAGCTCCACATCGCGCAATTCGATCAAGTTGCGCTTGTCCGCATAGAGCGCATGCGCTCGAGGGTGAGGCGTGATCACCGCAGAATTGGACAGGTAGGCTGTCCGCAAAGGTTCGTGGCTGGGTTGCTGGAGATAGAAGTCAACCAAGCGGTTGTAAACTAGGTCGATGCGGCGGCCCGCATAGCAAAGCGCTCCGGCTTCGAAGCGAAGGTCCTCTGGCGCGACCACGAAAGCCTGAAACCCGGACTGACGGAACAGCTCTCGAAATAGCAGAAACTCCGGGTGTAGAAATTGCGTCTCGGGGGCATCGTCAACGATGGCGATCGTGTGAAGTGGACGTTGGAGATCCGCGAGCGCCCATTCCTTCCGAAACATCTCGACGAACTCGCGGTCAAGCTCTCCACCCCCGTGCCCAGCAACCGTCAACCGGCGTGCTTCTTCGCAACACGCTTGTTGCGCCTTTGCCAAGAAGAAGTTGAGCAGCGGTCCACCCGCGTTGGTGTTGATCTCGATGAGCTGTGGCCCATTGGTGCTAAGATGAAAATCAAAGCCGAAAAACACGCTTTCATGTCGGACTGGGTGCCGCGCAATCTCTGGCGCACGCGTTAGCACGATCTCCTGATATTGCGGCGAACTCACCACCGCATTGACTGCGACCACCACGTCGCGCATGCGCGCTATTTGGTCGCTAGAAACGAAGACAGGGACCGCAGCGAACAGACTCGACTCGGCCCACGACGGCAGTTTGACACCAGACCCATCCAGCAACAGGTGAGTAGCCCGCTCGAGCGCCGCGTGATCGATACTGATGCACTGACAGTCGCGGTTGAGGAGTTCAGCGAATGATTGGGACACGTTCCCGCACATTAAGGACTCGGACGCCCTTGAGCAAGGTCAACAACCATTGGTCAACTCGCGCGGGACTTCGAGCGGCCCTGCACCGCGTCGATACTGCGGGCGAATGCCGCTAATCGACGCGGCAACGTTAGGCTTTCCTTCTGAGTGCGCGTCAGCTGCTTGATCGCGTACTCTAGACGTAACGCCTCGCCTTGAGTCCTACAGCGGCGGGTTGCGCACAGGACGAACGGCCCTCGGCCGCGAGTATAGCGCGCTCCGCGCCCTGCCTCGTGTGAGGCGATTCGCGTCCTTACGTCGCGGGCAATCCCGGTATAAAGCGACTGGTCGCCGCAACGAAGAATGTAGACGTACCAGGTCAACTGAGCAGGCATGCCGAGCGTACGGCCGAGGGTGCCACGCCGGGGCCCGTTCGCACCAACAAAATCCGCGGCGTTGCTCGGTGAGCGAAAAACAGGGATTCTTGGTCTGGCTGCGAAGAACTGAGCCCGTCCAGCACTACCTGGCAAACACGCCGACCCCGACACCACACCTCATTCAAGGAGTTTCGATTGCTGCTCGTCGCGCTCTCGTTGGCGCTCATCCTCCTCTTGTCCTTGAACGCATTCTTCGTCCTTGCGGAGTTCTCCATCGTCAAGATCCGCCCAAGTCGCGTGACGGAACTGATGGACGAAGGGCATCCAAGCGCGCCGCTGCTCCACAAGATCCAAGCGAACCTCGACGAATACCTAGGAGTTTGCCAGGTAGGAATAACCCTTGCGAGCGTTGCGCTAGGAATGGTTGGCAATGCGGCGGTCGACGTCATGCTTGGGTTCGATAAACCCAGTTTGCTCCGACGCTCTCTGGCGATCATCGTTTCCTATGTACTGGTGTCCGGATCGCACATTCTACTCGGCGAGCTGGTTCCCAAGTCGATAGCCATCCGCCTTACCGAGCGCGCTGCCTTGGTTTGTGCGTCGTGGCTCAAGCGGTTTCGTCAGCTCTTCTTCCCAGCGCTGTGGATCTTGAACCTACTCACGCAGTGGACGCTGAGGCTGATCTCGATCCGGGACACGA
>JBLNFG010001064.1:0-3512 GCA_050263495.1 Myxococcales bacterium
GCACGATTAGGCCGGCATCGGTGGCAGTCCCAATGCCAATGTCACAGCCAGAGCGAAGCACAATCTCCTGTGCCGCGTCATCGACGAGTGCATTGAGCATCGGATGAGCTTTCAGCGCGCACACGACCGCCTTCACGATGAAGGGCAAGTAGTTGAGCTTGACCCCCAACTGTTCAGCGCGAGGTGCTAGCCGCCCTCGCAACGCAATCAATGCACTCGCGTCGCAATCGTCGACATAGGTAAAGTGAGCGGCCATGCGCTTCGCCCGCGTCATGTTCTCGTAGATCCGCTTACGGAGGCCGCGAATCGGCACCCGATTGTCGGTGGCCTGGCGAGAAACCGGCGCAGGCGTACTCTCAATCGGCTTCAATGGCTGCGCACTGGCTGACTGTGGGCTGGTTGACTCGCGCGGCTCGCCACTTGCCTGCGTACTCGCTGTCTCGACGTCTTCGCGGGTTACTCGGCCACCCTTGCCGGTGGGTTCGATCCGACGCAAATCAACACCCAGCTCGCGAGCGAGCTTGCGCGTGGCTGGAGCTGCGAGGGGTTGCTCCGCGAAGTAACCACACTCTTGCCTTGCACCACTGGCTGCGCGGGACTGTCCCATGCCTGGCAGCGACTCACGCAGATCCCCCACCGCGGACGCCACGGGCCCTTGCTCGTCTGGAGCGGCCGCTTGAGGTTTGGAGGGCGGAACAGCGGCTGGCTGCGGTGCTGCTTCAGCCTTTGCCGGAGCTGCGGGGGCGATCTCTTTCGGCTGCTCGGTGCCCGCTGCGCCGTTTACGTCCAAGACAACAATCACGGTTCCAACGGGAACGGTGTCGCCCACAGCGCCGCGCAATTCTGCGACTCGGCCTGCTTTGGGTGCGCCGATCGTGACCGTGGCCTTGTCGGTCATCACTTCGACCATGTCTTGGTTCTCGGCGAGTTGATCCCCAACTTTAACGAGCCATCCTACGATTTCACCCTCGGTAACGCCTTCACCGATATCGGGCAGTTTGAACTCGAACTTCGCCATTTAGATTTCGCTCCTCTGAGTCAGGCAGGCTCCGACCATTACGCCGTTTTCTTTCGCTAGCAAGTGTTCTCGGCAATTCGTACCCATGTTCACGTTCGAGCTACCTCGAGCACGGCTGGCAGGATCCGATGCGACAGCGGCAGGTATTCCATCTCCAACGTGTATGGGAAGGGGGTGTCAAACCCCGTCACTCGCACTGGAGCAGCCTCCAAAGAGTAAAACGCCTTCTCACAAACGAGTGTGATGAGTTCTCCCGCGAATCCGCCGGTCTTTGGTGCTTCGTGAACGACCACCAAGCGTCCGGTTTTCTTTACGCTCCGCACAACGGTGTGGATGTCTACGGGCCAGAGCGTGCGAAGATCGAGCACCTCACAATCGACTCCCTGATCCATCGCCCCGAGCGCCGCGTCGAGTGCTTCGTAAAGCATCGCGCCGTATGCCACAACGGTCACGTCGCGCCCTTCCCGCGCGACCCGAGCGCATTCGAGGGGAACCGTGTACGGTTCCTCGGGTACGTCACCCTTCGCTGCGCGGTAAACCCGCTTTGGCTCGAAGAAGATCACCGGATCCGGATCCTCCACCGCTGCCAAAAACATCCCTTTGGCGTCGTAAGGCGTTGCGGGACACACGACCTTGAGCCCCGGCACTTGAATGAATGCCGCTTCCGGGTGTTGCGAGTGATAGTGGCCACCCCGTATCCCGCCTCCGACCGGCATGCGGATCACCATGTGAGCCGAATGATCCCCTCCAGAGCGATAGCGATACTTCGAAAGCTCGTTGACGATTTGGTCGTACGCGGGATACACGAAATCAGCGAACTGAATCTCGGGAATTGGTACCTTGCCATAGAGCGCCATGCCTAGCGCAGCGCCGATGATTCCATTTTCACTGAGTGGCGTGTCTATCACGCGCTCTTCGCCGAACTCCTCTACCAGTCCCGAAGACACTCGGAAGACTCCACCCACACGACCAACGTCCTCACCCAATAGGACGACTCTCGAGTCTCTCCGTAAGGCAATTCTCAACGCGTCGTTGATTGCCTGGACCATGTTCATTTGTGGCATGACCGAACTTCTCCATCAGTCTCGAACGAATCGAAAAACGTTCCGTTCAGGCGCGCTGATGACGGCTAGCGCGGCGGCGCGGTTTTGGCCAGTGTCATGGCTCCTCTCTGAACCAATTCATTCCGACGGAAGGGTACGCCCCGCACGACGCAAGTCGCTGGCGCAAGCGGCGCTTCGGCCAGTGTCACGCCGCCTCTCGTCGCCTTCGTGCTGACAGCGAGGAGCTACCGGAAGAGCGCAACTCGCCCGCTGCATCGTGGGGCTCCGCTCAACCCCGCGTCTCCCGCCTAAGCCTGCGCCCAAGCGCCAAACGGACACTGACTGCCGGTGCACACGCCCGGCTCACGCTCGTCGGAGGGCTCGATTCAGGCGCGACTCCAACTGCACATCGCTCTCGCCCGTGGCTGTTGAGGAGTCATTGCTTTTTTTGGTCTTCTCGTCGCAGCAACGTCGGGTCGCCACCTACGGCATAAGGCCGTCGGGCGAACCGACGTTGGTTTCGGCGCAGCTCGGCTTCCGCTCCGTTTGTTCGCAACGAATGTCAGCATGCTGCATTCACGGCAGCTGGAAGATAGTCGTCTCAATCACTCGTCGGTACTCTGGGCCCCGCTAACAGCTCGGCGCGTTGCTCGAGGAGGTGCCATGGAGGCTTTTCGTAAACGTCGTCGAACATTGACTCGAGCGGCGGGGGATCTGCGGACTCGGCGAGGGCGACCGCCTCGCGGAACTGCCTGTCGATCTCCGAAACCATCTCTCTTTCGCGCGTCTCGTCCCATAGGCCTCGAGCCAGCAGCAACTCGTTCAGCCTTTGATTTGGATCCAGTTGCCGCCAGGGCTCCGTCTCCTCGCCACGACGATAGCGATTTGGATCGTCGGAAGACGTGTGGGCTCCCATACGATAAGTCACCGCCTCGATCAGTGTCGGCCCCAATCCGGCTGCTGCCCGCGCCACGGCACGCCTGGTGACGGAGATGACAGCCAAAACGTCGTTGCCGTCCACACGAATTCCCGGAACGCCGTAGCCGTGCGCCTTTTCCGCGAAGGTCCGAGACGCGGTCTGACGGTCCGCCGGAGTACTAATGGCCCATCCGTTGTTTCGACACAGGAATACGCAGGGGATCCGGTGCACGCCGGCAAAGTTCATTCCGCTGTGGAAGTCTGATGAACTCGTCGCGCCGTCACCGAAGTACGTCAAGGCCACTCTATCTGCCCGATCCAACTTCGCCGCCCAACCAAAGCCCATTGCATGAGTGATCTGGGTGCCTACCGGTGAACTCACTGAAGCCCAACCGACGCTTCGACTGGTGCAGTGGTGCGGCATCTGCCGCCCTTTAGCCGTGTCGTTTTGGTTTCCAAAAACGTTGTCGAGAAGCTTTTGGAGCGGCAACCCACGCAGCAGTGCGGCACCGAACTCTCGATAGCACGAGAAA
>JBLNFG010001065.1:0-4867 GCA_050263495.1 Myxococcales bacterium
AAGTCTTTCGCGACGGGGAAGCAACCATTAGCTATTGGCCACGAGAAATCGGGAACGACCCCCCCGGGAATGGTTGGTTAGTCTCGGATCATGGCCCTGAGTCGCTTAGTCAACCGATCCATCGCTTTGGCGTGCACGCGATGTGCCCACGGTTTTGAGATCTTCATCGCGTCAGCAGCTTCTCCGTAAGATTTGTCCTCGAAGTAGTAACAACGGATCACGTTGGCTTCGAACTCATCGAGCTCGCCGATGGCGGTTCGCACCATGGCCATGAGCTCGGCGTGTGCGTAGGCGTCCTCGGGGGTCTCGCTCTGGGGTTCGTCGGACGCGACCACCCCTCGATCGTGATCACTGTGCATCATTGCAGCGGTCACGATCGTCGCCAACTGTTCACCAAGACTCGCTTCACTCATGTCTAGCGAACGAGCATTGTCTCTGCTCGATACGTCAGCAGCATCGCCTTCGTTCACGTAGTTCGCGGCCTCGAGCATGACGACGCGCTCGTGGAGCCGACGCGGGAGTCTCGATGCGGCGCGCACTGCATCGAACATGGCGCCTTCGACCCGATAGCTGGCATACGTACGGAAGGATGCACCGCTCTGAGGATTGAAGCGGCGAGCGGCTTCGAAGAGACCTTCACGCCCGGCAGTGATCAGCTCATCGAACTGAATTGTACGTTCCATCGCACGCCAGACTCGTTTGGCAACCAGTTCCACCAAAGGCAATTCGCTCGTGAATCGTTCGTTGATTTCGCGAGTTGATTCGCTTGGTCCGTTGCCGTCGTCGTTACCGCGGTCAGCACTTCGGCAGGCGTCCATGTCGGTCGTGGCCATGTTCAGGCGTCTCCGCTGTCGCTCATCGGATTCGGGACGAGGCCCGTCGTGCGACGCACCATCTCGATCAATACCGGATCATGACGCAGCCGTTCTCGCAACACGAACCTCAGGTTTTCGAGCGTCTCCTCCGGGACTCTCCCTTTGACGTGAGCGAGCGCTTCCTCAGCGCGCTCGTCGAGGTATGCGTCCAGGCTCAGCTCACCCCGTTTGAGCTTCTGTAGTGACTCGCTTTCGAAGATTTGGTCGGGGCGCATTGCTGCCGACTCAGGTTGCTGAGCTGACGACATGCTCGAACCTTACACTCAGCCTCGCGGCCAACACCCTGAATTCGATCGAGCCTTGTCGATAATTGACAACGACAGGCGGGCCGCGACCGACACGTATGCGGAAGCCAATCGAAGGAGGAAACGTTCTGCTTTTTTTGTTGGCGCGTCGTAACAACGCCCCAGAGGAGGGGTGCGTCTATGAGTCTCCCAATCGCGTCCGTAGGTCGCGTGTGCCTGTGTGAATGGTCAGGTCCGGTAACGGTCTCGATGGTGATCGGGCTTCTAGCGGAGTTGAAACGGTTGCAGGAGCGCGAGAACGGCAAAGTGTTACTCGTACTCCACCTCCGCGACAACTCTGCCCGTAGCATTCTGCACCAGTCGAGTACCTTCTCAGACGTGCTGCCGGCATTGTGGGCATGCTGCCAGGAGATCGCCGTAGCGTGTCGCGCCGAAGGTGCTCTGCTTACTCACTTGCGACGTGCCCTCTGCGGCTCTGCTTCGATACCCGTGACAGGAGCAATTAGGTCTCTCAACTTCTTCGAATTACTCGATGAGGCGCTTGATCACGCCAAAGGGGTATTCCCGCACGATGTGCTCGAGATGCAGAGGCGGCGACTGCGCAGTGGGAGTTGGCCCATCTACGAAGCGGAAGAGCGACAGTCGGCAGCTCGGACGTCAACTCGGGAAGGATGACCCCAAAGCACGCGCGATGAAGCAGTTGCAGCGAGAAATCCTTATGGCGAATCAAAGAACTGTCCGGCAACGCCCCGGCCGTTTTGGGGGAAAGGCTGATTTCATTCGTAGTCAGCCGAACTCCATGTCCGCGAAGCAAGTCGTCGAAGCCGCGGCCGAGCAAGGGCTCAAGATCTCGGTCAATCATGTATACAAGTTTCGCATGGGCACAGTCCAGAGAACCGGAGAGACGCCCGGGAAGAGTACCAGGAAGGGGTGCACTGACGCCGAGCCACGCAGCCACGCAACCCAACGTGGCCGCGCCGACACAAACCCAGAACTCAACCCAGCAGTACGCAATGTGGACCAGCTTTGGGATCGGGGCGGCGGGTTTGATTGTCGGCTCCACCACTGGATTCATGGCGTTGAGCAAACACTCGAGCCTCAAAGATTCAGGCTGCACGAGTGATGAGTGTTTCGATTCCGATCTTCAGTCACCAATGGATAGTTACAACAAGCTCCGGCCAATTGCCGCCGCGGGGTTTATCGTCGGGGGCGTAGGAGCTGCGGCAGGGCTCACGCTCTGGCTCACGAAGCCGAAACAACGAGTCCCCAACCAGCGTAAGTTTAGTGATTGTGCCAGGCCTGTTGACGGCGCAGGGCAGGTACTAGGAGATTGACATAGATCGCAGCATTTGTGTTGCCAAGACAGCGGCAATCGCGAGCGACCGGGGTACGTATAAGATTGACGTTACAGAAGTCAGTAGAGGACAGGATGCATCGTGGTTGGCAGCAGGCCCCGTCTTCAGGGACGAATGGAACCCGGGAGGAGCCTGCCGGCGAAAAAGTGTACCAGTCGATGCATTCACCCCGCCTGATTGGTGCATGAGCAGCCGTGGCACTTGCACCGGGAACTGTGATCACCACCCGCAGGTGTGCGTTGACTGGTGCGACGCATACGCGTACTGCTCATCAGTAGGAAAGCGCCTTTGTGGCGCCATAGGAGGCGGAGGCTCCGTTCGAGCGGATGCGTCGAACGCCAGCACGAACCAGTGGTATCGCGCGTGTAGTTCCGCAGGAAAGTATAAGTATCCCTATGGCTCGGCGTATGACGAAAGATACTGCAACGGGCCAGAGACTGGAGTTGGAACGACGCTCGAAGTTGGGACTCTCGACACATGCCGTTCGCCCGACAAGGATTACGCAGGCGTATTTGACATGAGCGGCAATGTCTATGAATGGGTCGACAGCTGTGATAGCGACGACCAGGACGCGGTTTGCGGCGTCCGCGGCGGCGCGTATTCGAATCAGGGAGACACTCTACCCTGTTCCTCGTTCGGCAGCGGCACACGCAACGGAATAGCCAACACTTTTGGCTTTCGCTGTTGCGCCCCATGAGGTGCTACGGACGATGCAAGCGTGGAGACGGGAGGTGACCTTTCGGCTGCACGACGTGGCAGCCCCCCCCGTCCACTGATGTCTAGGTGAGAGCGGACCCGACCCCAATCGCGTCTCCGGCGGCACAAGGAACGCCGTACCACACCCGTCGCAAGACCGAACCAGTCACGTTCGCGATACTACCTCCGCGGTACTAGCGTGGGCGCATGGGGGACGCGTCGTTTGGGCTGGCCTCCTCAAGTTACCGCTCGTTACAGACCCCGCCAGTCTACTCGCTGCTCAGGTATTGCATGCCGATGAGAATGGCGCCCCGAAAAATGGACGAAGTGCCGTGCGGCGCCTGCCCGCGACGAGTCAACGTCGTTAGTTCCGACTTGGATCATGCACGCACGCGATACCTTGCTTGTATGAATCAGCCGGACTACACAGTAACGGTCCTGGTGTGCCCCTACTGCAATTGAGACCACGTTCGCCGGTAACTCGCCCAGAGCTCGACAAACCAGCCGTCCTCACGGGCTTCGTCGCTTTTTATGCAATGTGTCTTGTGTGTGGACGACCTTCAAGGATAGGCCAGACACACGCCAGTGGCATGAGACCAATTTCACAAGAAGTCTCATCACGATGTGATCATGTATCATGCGTTCACCCTTCGTCGTGCGACGGCTGCCACCGTGCACCTGTAACGGTGGGGTCCTCGACGGCGTCTGTTGTTGTGCGTCACCATCCCCGGATCCAGCCGCACTCGACATTGTCTCTGATGTTCAGGGCGATCGACAATGGCACGAATCGAGTCGCTCCGTGCTCCTGCGAACGGCTCGGCCGAACTTCGTGACTGATCCTCGACAAATTCACTCGAGTCGGCCAATTTTCTCAACTCGCAGTCGGCGAATTCACTCGAACCAGCCAGACTTCGCGACTCACACTGAACGACGGCAGTCGAGTCGGCCGAATTTCTCAACTCGCACTTGTCTCAAAGGGTCGTCCGGACCGTCAGAAACAAGTCCAACTCGTCTCCAGTAGGGCGTTTCTACCGAAAATCGGCCTTCGACTGGCTTTAACGAAACCACCCCCATCGTGCAGAGTCCAACGAGTGGCTCTCCCGTTAGCTGCGGTGCCGAGAGACGCCACTTCAGTGGCTTTCCCGATAGGAGCCCTACCGTGCAAGGCCACTTGAGTGGCTTTCCCGATGCGACGCGCTTCGCGCGAGGCCAGTCGAGTGGGCTTCGTCGATGGGTCGGGTCTCGTGCGAGGCCAGTCGAGTGGCCTTCGTCGATGGGTCGGGTTTCGTGCGAGGCCAGTCGAGTGGGCTTCGTCAATGGGTCGGGTTTCGCGCAAGGCCAGTCGAGTGGGCTTCGTCAATGGGTCGGGTTTCGCGCAAGGCCAGTTGAAAGGCTAAAACCATGCGCGCGCATCTCACGAGGCACTCCAGTGCCCCTCGCCTCCCACCGCAAACCGGCGCATTCACACTGCCTCGAGTTTGGTATCTGTTCAGCGGCTCCGCGCTCCCGGCTTTGCCCTGCAACCCGTCTGAGGGTGCACGCGTTAGGCGTCCGACTGTTGGTCGCGCAGTGCCCATGAACCCGGCGCTGTTCCAGGGTGATGGTTTGGTGTTGCCACTGAACAGGTACCAAGTTTGGCTCTTCACCAGAATTTGTGGGCGTGAAATCGTGCATCTGCGGGTGACGTAGTCCCGGA
>JBLNFG010001066.1:0-6952 GCA_050263495.1 Myxococcales bacterium
CGTCTCCTCACACTGGTCTTGCCTTTGGCGTTGCACATCTGACATTCGTTTAATTGTTTCTGCACATGGCGAAATGGAAACTCACCGGTGAAGTCACTGGCTTGTTTCTTTTGGTCCTCGCTAATAATGAGCGAACAGGACGGCGACGCATGAGGCGAAGACGAGTTCTGTTACTACTGGTAATCAGACAAAGGAGAACATCATGAGAAGACTAAGCGCACTAGGGTACCAATTGCTCGCGTCGAACCTCGCACTGTGCTGGGGCTGCGCCGCGCTAGAGTCCGGTGATGCGCATCAGAGCGCGGAAGAGGTAGTGGGCAGCGAGTCCCAGGCCCTGAAGGGAGACGGATCCAGCTGTAACCATCACCACGGTTTGAGCGCAGAAGAGCGACGCCCCCAAGCCATCCTGTCCAAGCTTACGTTGGCGGAAAAGGCTGGGCAAATGGTGCAAGCGGATCTGACGGATGTCGCTGCGACGCTGGAGCAAGGGTTGAATGTGGTCCGAGACTTGGCACTGGGTTCCGTCTTGAGCGGTGGTAACTCGCAGCCGACAGACAACACCCCACCTGGTTGGCACGTCGTCTACGACGAGCTACAAGGCTACGCTCATGCCTCGTCTTCGCATATACCGCTGATCTACGGCATTGACGGGGTACACGGGAGCAATCCGATCCGTGGCGCCACGGTCTTTCCTCACAACGTTGGATTGGGCGCAACGCGTGATCCAGGATTGGCTTACGACGTTGGACGGATTGCGGCGCGAGAAATGGCGAGCACCGGGGTTGATTGGACCTTTGCTCCTTGCGTAGCGGTTGCCCGGGACGAGCGCTGGGGGCGTAGCTACGAGAGCTACGGCGAAACGCCAGAGCTTCAGCGATTGCTCGCGGGGCCTCAGGTTTGGGGCTTCCAAGGGCTAGCTTTTGGGCAGAAGCATGTCGTGGCAACGGCAAAGCACTTCATTGGAGACGGCGGTACGGCGTGGGGGACTGGCGCACCCCGATTCCTTCCCGATTTTACGCCGACGGATGAGTTGCAGATCGATCAGGGAGATACCCGCCTCGACTCAGCGACTCTCAAAGCAATTCACGCACGAGGGTACGTCGAAGCGATCAAAGCCGGGGTGGGTACCGTAATGAACTCCTTTAGCTCCGTTAATGGGGTAAAGATGAGCGCTCACAAGGAGCTGATTACGGGATACCTTAAGGGAGCTCCATCGACGGGCGGGCTGGGCTTCACGGGCTTCGTTGTCTCGGATTGGAACTCGATCGAGGGCATTCCGGTGAGCGCTGCAACCGATCCGCTCGAGATCTACAAGAGCCAGCTAATCCAGTCAATTGACGCTGGCGTCGACATGTTCATGGTGATTGGCACCATCGGAAGTGAGTACAAGATAGCCCTAGCGAGCCGCTTCATTCAGGAGGCGGTTGCGGAAGGTAAGCTGACGGAAGCGCGCATCAATGACGCGGTATCAAGGATCTTGCGAATCAAGATCAAGGCAGGGCTATTCGAGAAGTTCGACGCCGCGGGGCAACTCACGCCCGCAGCGAAACAGATTCGTGACGAGTTGACGCAGGAGTTTGGTTCCGACGAACATCGGCAGATCGCGCGAAAGGTGGTTCAACGCTCGCTCGTGTTGCTGAAGAATGAACGCCACACGTTGCCGATCAGCGCAAGGAAGTACGATACAATTTACGTCGTTGGTAAGAACGCCGACAACTTTGGAGCGGATTGCGGTGGTTGGACGTATAGCTGGCAAGGGGTCGACGGAAACGCGTTGAAGGCGGAAAAGGATCGCACTGTTCTGGACGGCATCAACGCGCTCGCTGCGGAAGACGGGCTGAAAGTCGTCTATTCCGCCGATGGACAGATTCAGGTGGACTCCTCGCGCGCGCTTGCCGTAGCAGTCATTGGTGAGGCTCCCTACGCCGAAGGCTTCGGCGACGCGAAGGATTTGAGTCTCGACGAGCAGGATCGCGCCACTTTGAATAGCGTGTACGCGACGGGGCTGCCGGTTGCGGTCGTGATGGTATCCGGCCGTCCGCGTATCGTGACGGACGACATCGAGCACTGGAATGCGTTCGTTGCTGCGTGGTTGCCGGGCAGTCAGGCAGATGGCGTCGCAGACGCGCTCTTTGGCAAGGTCAACTTCACTGGGCGACTGCCAATGACGTGGCCCAAGACCATGGATCAAATCCCGATCAATGTCGGGGATGGGCAAAAGGGCCTATTCGAGTACGGATTCGGCCTCAGTTATCATCGGTAGAGCCAACGCTTGGGCGCAGCCCAAAGTTGCGAGGCAACAAAAGACCAAGTGCCGTCAGCGTACGAATCGCGCTGACGGCACTTATCTTTCTGATTACCGAGTCGAGGCAGGATGGGACGGCTGAAGTTGGGCTGCCCCGACGGTTCTTACGACCGCTGTGCTTGGCGAGTGGCCATGTCGACACCGACCGCGATGACGAGAATGGTGCCCTTGATGATTGGCTGCCAGAAGGCTTCCGTATTCATCAGGCTCATGCCGTTGTCGAGGGAAGCCATCACCATGGCGCCAAGTAGGGCTCCCCACACGGTCCCCTGCCCGCCCAAAAGTGATGTTCCACCGATCACCGCTGCAGCGATCGCGTCGAGCTCCATCATCCTGCCTGCGTCCGAAGTCGCCGATCCAACGCGGGCCGTTAAGACGATGCCTGCCACGCCACACATCGCTCCCATCAAGGTGAACACGCCGGCCAAGTGCCGATTGATGTTGATCCCTGAATAGAAGGCAGCCTCACGGTTACCACCGATGGCGTAGAGATGCCGACCGAAGCGGGTATGGTGAGCAACGGTCGAGAACACCACGGCCAAGAGCAGCACCAAGAGCACTGGCAACGGAATCCCTTCGTAGGCGTTCATCAGCGCCGTGAACAGAACACAGAAGATGCTCAGTCCAACCGCCTGGAGCTGCGCCATTCTTCCAGCACGCAGCGCTTTTATGATGAGGTAGACACAGACGACGCCGGTGGCAATCCAACCGAAGAGCGGTGGAACGTACGCTTGCCCAACGAACAAGTAGTCCGGCGTTGGCGAGATCGAGACGCCACCGGTAGTACCCAGCAGCGTACCCTGAAACAACAACATGCCTCCAAGAGTGACGATGAAAGGAGGGATCCCGAATCGCGCAACGAGGTTCCCTTGGATTACGCCGAGGACTGCGCCAACGACAACCGGGGCGACGAATGCCGCCCACAATGGCCATTCCGATTTCACGAAGACAACGGCCGAGACTGCGCCGAGCAAACCAGTCAGAGCTCCGACCGAGAGATCGATCTGCCCCGCCACGATCACAAGGACCATCGCTATCGCGAGGATCGAGGTGACTGACATTTGACGGGCAAGCAAGGAAAGGTTGCGCGGAATGAGGAAGGTACCGTCAGTCGTGATGGTGAACACGAGCCAGATAAGAGCCAGCGAGCCCACCATGGACAGGGCACGCCACGGGATTCGTATGGCAGGGGAGGCAGCTTTGGTCACGAATTCATTTCCTTGTTGCAGCAGCCATGACCCGCTCAGGGGTGGCTTCACTCTGATCGAGGCAGGCGGTTTGCCGCCCTTGGCTAAGGACAACGACACGATGGCTCATGCCGAGGATCTCGGGAAGATCGGAGGAGATGAGGACGACCGCTAATCCCTCAGCGGCAAACCGAGAGATCAGTTGGTAGATTTCGGCCTTTGCACCAACATCGATACCGCGCGTCGGTTCATCCAGGAACAGCACCTTCGGGGCCGCCATCAGCCACTTGCCGAGCACGACTTTCTGCTGATTGCCGCCAGACAGCTGATTGACGAGGGCTAAAAGTCCAGGTGCCCTGATCCGAAGCGACTCGAACTGCTCGGTGGACTTGCTGATCCGAGCGGCATGGTTGAGCAGACCGTTGCTCACGAAGTTGCGCAACGTCACGAGGGTCATGTTGTCTAGGATTGACGCTTGGAGCACGAGACCAAAACGCTTGCGATCTTCACTCACCAGAGCTAGCCCGGCGCCAATGGCGTCTGGCGGTGATCGAAACGGCGTCGTCTCCCCGCGCCCCTTGACCTTCACGCTACCACTCACTCGACCGCGACCAGCCCCGAAGATCGAACTCACCAACGCGGTTCGACCAGCCCCCATGAGGCCGGCAATTCCCACCACTTCTCCCTCGTGGACGTCAAACTCGATCCCGTCCAGCACCTGCCGCCCAGGATTCAGCGGATCCTGCATGGTCCAATTCTTGACGGACAGGGCCGCATCGCCCTGCCTGGCTGCAGAGCGAGGGTAGAGGTTCTTTACCTCGCGCCCTACCATCATCGCGATTACCTTATCCCGCGTCAGCTCCGAGGCCCGTGCCGTCCCCACCGAGCGCCCATCACGCAGCACCGTAATGCGATCGGCAATGTCGAATACCTCTTCTAGCCGGTGGCTGATGTAGATGCACGAAACGCCGCGCGAGCGTAGCTCCGAGAGGAATTGGTGCAGGGTGTGAACGTCCGCCTCAGTCAGAGCTGCAGTGGGCTCGTCGAGGACCAAGATCTCTGCGTTCTTTAGCAACGCCTTGGCGATCTCGACCATTTGCTGTTGGCCGATTCCGAACTCCTTCACGGGTCGATCGGGATCGATCCCGAGACCCACCAGCTTCATCCCCCGCTGCGCCTCCAAACGAACCTGCGCCCACTGGATGAGCCCATGACGAACGGGCTCACGCCCGAGCACCATGTTCTCGGCAACCGAAAGCTCGGGAACCATGGCAAGCTCTTGCGCAATCAGGGCAATTCCGTGTTCCTCTGCGTTGCTTAGGCTTCGAAACTGGACCGTCTTGCCATTGAGGAGGATCTCACCGCCGTAGGTTCCGGTGGGATAATAGCCGCAGAGGACCTTGATGAGGGTGCTCTTGCCGGCACCGTTCTCCCCGCAAAGCGCGTGAATCTCGCCCTTCTGCAAGTCGAACGAGACACCGTCCAAGGCCTTTACGCCTGGGAACTCCTTGGTAATCGACCTTAACTCTAACATGCTCGTCTCACTCTGGCGGTCTACCGTTCAGACACACGATCCCTCGAGCACCTGAGGGAACGGTCGCGCCTCGGCGCAATGACTTCGGCATTCATGCATCAAGGCCCCTGAGCCGCGCGAGCCGTCAAACGAGACGACTCGCGCTGCTGAAGAGCGTCACTTCTTTGCGAGTCGTATGAAGCGACTCGCGCCGCAAAGAATGCCATTTCTCAGCGAGCCGTCCGAAGGAGACGGCTCACACCGCTGAAGAATGTCACTTCCTTGCGAGTCGTCAAACGAGACGACTCGCATCGCAAAAGAATTTCACTTCTTGACGAGTGGTCAAACGAGACGGCTCGCATCGCTGAAAATGTCACTTCTTAACGGCGGGAGCAGTTGGCTGCCCCTTATACACGTCCTCGCGCTTCTGAAAACCGTCTGCGATAACCGTGGAGTCGAGGTTGTCCTTGTCCACGGAAATTGGCTGCATCAGGATACTCGGCACGTCGATCTTGCCGTTGTTGAGCTTGCGGTTGATGTCCCCAAGCGGCTCCTTCTTGGCGAGCTTCATCGCGGCTTCCGCCGCTTTGGCAGCAAGCGCAGAGAGCGGCTTGTAAACGGTCATGCTCTGAGTACCCGCGGCAATACGCTGGCAAGCCGACAACTCCGCGTCCTGCCCCGATACGGGAACCTTGCCTGCCAACTTCTGCTCGGCGAGGGATTGGATGGCAGCGCCGGCGATGCCGTCGTTGGAGGCCACCACTGCGTTCACCTTGTTGTTGTTCTTGGTGAGCGCATTCTCCATGATCTTGAGAGCTTCCACAGGCTGCCAATCTTTGGCCCACTGATCGGCAACGATCTTGATGTCGCCGCGCTCGACGAACGGCTTGATGATGTTCATCTGGCCTTCACGGAACAGATGCGCGTTGTTGTCGGTCGGAGCACCCGCAATCATGACGTAATTGCCCTTGGGCACACGCTTAACAAGGTACTCAGCCTGGAGCTCACCCACCTTGACATTGTCAAAGGAAACGTACAAATCGACGTCCGAGTCCAAAATCAGACGATCGTAGGCAATCACGGGCACGTTCATTTTATGCGCAGACTGGACAATGGTGGCGGCTGATTTCGCGTTGTGAGCCGCCACAACGAGCACGTTCACACCTTGGGTGAGAAGGTTTTCTGCCTGCGCATTCTGCAGGTTATCGTCGCCGTTCGCGGACTGAACCAACAGCTGCCCGTCCATCTTTTCGATGTTGGCCTTAAGTATATCGCGGTCGCGTTGCCACCGCTCTTCCTTGAGCGTGTCCAGGGAGAGGCCAATCGTAATTTTCTTGGGCTCCTTGGCAGCTGCCTTTTCCCCTGATGGCTGCGCAGCGGCGCCGGTGGATGTTTGCTTGTCCTTGCAGCCCGTGCACCAAACCAATCCGAGAAGTGCCAGCAGAATTGAGCAGTGACGCATCGACGAGTCTCCTCTCTGAGTGTTGCGGCCACACTAGTTCTCTTGTCCAGAATCTGTCAAGAACGGCTAATGTGTAACTGCGAAGCGAATCGTGTATGTCGCTGCCGCTTGGGAATGTTAAAAACGAAGCATTTCGGGCTTTTTGGCCGGGGCGTCGCGGTACTGGGGCTTTCAGGCACGGCGCGAGGAATCGAGGTGCTGGGTGGAGGCCGCGCGTGAGTGCCGAGCGGTTTCGACTCCACGAAGAGGGGGCCACAGTGAAGCGATGGCCCGACGAGTTCGCTCCGAGAAGTCAGGCGAGTAACACCTGCCAAAGGCGTGCCACACCGACTGTAATCTAGCGATGGGTTTGGACGACGACTGCACCTGCACCAGCGACTGCACCTGCATCAGCGACTGCACCTGCATCAGCGACTGCACCTGCATCAGCGACTGCACCTGCATCAGCGACTGCACCTGCATCAGCGACTGCACCTGCATCAGCG
>JBLNFG010001067.1:0-2650 GCA_050263495.1 Myxococcales bacterium
GCCGGAGCGGCGCGAGGCCGACCTGTTCACTGCTGGCGACCAGCTGCCGCAATCGCTGCACAGCTCGCGCACCATTACCCGAACAAAGCTCGACGCGAGCGCGCAACTCCGAAACCACGACGCTCTGGCCTAATGGAGAAGGCCCAAGCGAGTCCAGACGTTTACTCGCCGACTCACACTGGCCGCCAGTGAGCGCGAGACGGACCAAGTGGATTACCGCGTCGTCCCTCAAGGGCCACGCCGCGCCCGCCGCAAGTTCGAATGCCGCCACTGCCGCGGCTGTCGTGCCGCGACGTTCCTCGATAGTGCCTAACAGGTAGTTGCATTCCGGGCAGACGCCACTGAATCTACCATTGCCGTGCATCACTGCTCGAAGCGCCGCGACAGCTGCTTCGTCTTCCTGTGCTTCGAGTGCGTCACGTACTTGTTGGAGTTCGGGCTCCAGGAGCAAGGGTAACCGATTGCCGGAGCTCAGGGACTGTTCGGTGACACTCCCGATCATAGCCGTACGGGCGCTAGCGCCGCCTACGGATACGGATGATTCCGGCCGAGGTTCAAGGCTTTCGTGGCGCCGGCAGCACGCCACGCAGGCTAAGAATGTCAGTAAGCACAAATCCAGGCATCCACGCGAAACGCGTCTACGCTGGATACCGCTGCGGAATCCGCCAACCGTAGCCGCATGGCTAGAACCGGAAAAGGACTGGATTACGGAGCTGACACGGGATGAGCGCTCCGATGGCTGTCCATCGATCGAGGGGTGCAACCCATCCCGAAATTGCCGCAGCATCCTATCCCTGAAGTAGGCGCTCAACGCTCGCCAGCTCAACACAGCAGCAAACAACTTCCATCGCAAGCTGCACCTGTGCCAGGGGTGGAAGTGTCGGCGCGACTCGAATGTTGCGGTCGCGGGGATCCTTCCCGTACGGGAAGGTGGCACCAGCGGCCGTCAGTTTGACGCCAGCGGCGTCTGCCATTTTCACGACGGTCGACGCGCACCCGTCCATCGTGTCGAGACTGATGAAGTAGCCGCCGCGTGGTCGCGTCCAGTGGGCAATCCCCTTGCCCGCCAATTCGCGTTCGAAAGAGTCTATCACTGCCTCGAACTTGGGACGAATCAGCGCTGCGTGTCGCTGCATTTGCGACCGAATTCCGTCGATGTCGCGAAAGTATCGACAGTGCCGAAGCTGGATGACCTTGTCCGGGCCAATCGTCTGGAATGCGAGGTGATTTTTGACGTCCGCAACGTTGGCAGGGCTGCTCACCATGGCGGCCACGCCGCCGCCTGCAAACGAGATCTTCGAAGTCGACGCAAACTCGTACGGTCGGTTCTGATTGCCGGCTTTGGCGCACGCCGCCAAGATGTCGTCGAGTGGATCAGTCGTGTCGTAGAGATCGTGCACGACATACGCGTTGTCCCAGAAGATGCGAAAATCGGGCGCGGCAGCCCGCATCCGAGCGAGTCGCTCCACCACTTCCGAGGAGTACGTGATGCCCGAGGGATTGGCGTACTTCGGCACGCACCAGATTCCTTTGATCGAGGCGTCACTGCCCACAAGTCTTTCGACGACGGCCATGTCTGGACCGTCGTCACGAAGCTCCACGTTGATCATCTCGATCCCGAGGTGCTCGCAAATGGCAAAATGCCTGTCGTATCCAGGGACGGGACACAAGAACTTGGGCCGTTGCGTTGCCCAAGGTGCTTGACCATCCACTACGCCAAACAACATCGCGCGAACGATGGTGTCGTGCATGATTTGCAGGCTGGAGTTCCCTCCAACGATGACTTGGTCTGCTGGTGCGCCCAGAATCTGGCCGAAAAGAGCCTTCATTTCAGGCAGACCGTCTAGCCCACCGTAGTTACGGATGTCCGTGCCATCCGATGCTTTGGTGTCGCCTGGCTTTAGGTTCGTGAGAAGATCGTTCGAAAGATCGAGCTGGTCCGCCCCGGGCTTGCCACGGGTCATATCCAACTTCAAATTGCGCGCACGGTAGGCTTCGTATCGGAGCTTTAGCTCCTCCCGACGTTGGGCAAGTTCACTGGCAGGGACCTTGGTCAGTTCGATCATGCGCCACCTCCTAACGCATCGATTGACCGAGTCCAAGCGGTTTCGCGCGCGCCGATCCCGCACCTGCAGCCGCGCCTGCCGAGAGGCCGACTCCAAACCGCTGCTAGTTGGGCGGCAACACAGAAGACCGATGCCGTTGCTCCCGTACGCACCCTGCACCACCCTCGAGGCGCGGGTTTGGTCCCTGCTCCTCCCATGCGCGCGCAATCGCTTGCGATGAGCACGCATCAGGGAGGAGCAAGCTCCGGCAGAGCCGGAGCGGTGGTGGGCACCACACTAATCTGGTCCGAGGACGCACTCACCCAGGCGCCGAGCACCCACCGCGAAACGAACCAAGACGAACGCCCACACGCCGGTCTACAGCCAGACGTCGCGAACTTGCTTGCGGATCTTGCCGATAGCTTGCTCTTGGAGCTGACGGATACGCTCGCGCGAGAGATTGTACTTGTCCCCAATCTCTTTCAACGTGAGTTCGTCTTCGTTGTCCAGACCGAAGCGCCAACGAATGATGCGGCTCTCGATTGGCGTCAGAGTGCCAAGCAATCGCTGAACCTCTTCAGCCCACTTCTGGTTCGCGAGGCAAT
>JBLNFG010001068.1:0-4542 GCA_050263495.1 Myxococcales bacterium
CCGCGAAACAGTTGCGTGATTTCCTCGCTAGAAACTGAGGGGATTTCTCAGCTCCCGACCATCTTTTTTGCCCTACTCACTGACACCTGTAGTCTGCTCGAAAGAGGCTCCGGTGGGTTCACCTTTACCTATAAACCGTCTCCGTCTCCCACCTCCCATCGTCGGTTTGGGCGGCGGCTGTCTCGGGCGTTAGGCAAAGTTACTGACGCGTAACTCGGGGATATGCCTCGAGACCGGGCCACTGACGATACCCAAGTCCTCAGCTTTCCTGGATCTGTTCCGTTCTGTTGTCCAGTGCCCCCTAAAGACGAGGCTTCAAGTGTGGTCCCGGCTCTCCCACCGCTTTGGGCGTCGCTTGGCTTCAAAGTGATCTCGTCGTTGGTCGTAGTGTGGTTGGCGCTTTTGGTGGGGCTCCACGTTGTGCTTCGTGCATCGGTGCAAACGTCATTCGCGGCGATCGAGCGACGCCTTGCTTTAGAAGACATGTGGCGCATTCGCGGTGCGTTTGCACAGGATCTCGTCGCACTCGAACAGGCGGCTAGGGACTACGCGATCTGGGACGAGATGCTTGGGTACGTCCAACACCCAACTCCGGACTTCGTCCAGGCCAACCTGGCCGATACGATGTTCGGCACACTACGGATTGATCTAGCGCAAGTCTACGACGCACAGCAGCGGCCCGTGTTCGCCAAAGCTCAAGACCCGACAAGCGGACAGCCGCATCACTTCGCCGAGGTCGAGCCCGAGCAACTGCTGCGCTCCTGCCCAATCTTGGCGCCCATCAAGCCTGACACAACATCAGAGTCCTTGCGACGCTCCGGCATCTGCCGCAATCAGGATCGCCAGCTCATGGAAGTCGCCGCTCACCCCATCTTGAAGTCCGACGGTCGGGGCCGAGCGGCTGGCGCCGTAGTCTTTGCTCGTCTGATCGATCGCAAAATGCTCGACGCACTTCAAGAGCAATTGAAGCTGCATTTTGAGATCGAGACCGCTGGGGTTCTCGAGCCTGCTGCAACCGACCATTCACCGCTGCTCGTCAATGATCGGGTTACAGTGACTACACTCTGGCGTGATCCGTTCGAGCGTCCCATTGCAAGGATGCATCTGTCGCGCCGCGCTGCAATCTACGAACAGGGCAGGCACGCGCTAGCCATAGCGGCGACGGGTGCATTGGTCGTGTTGACGATTGTTCTCATCGTGCTGTGGATCATCCTGAAACTGACGGTGGTGCTGCCGTTGAAGAGGCTAGGCGGTACCATCAGTACTATCCAAGAGAACGGTGGCGTCGAAACGCGAGTGATGTCGGCGCGTCGCGATGAAATCGGACTGCTCGCACAAAATTTCGAGCGACTGCTGATCCTGCTTCGAGAGCGAGCCAATGCCCTCGAGCAGATGGCCACTTCGGACGAGTTGACGGAGCTCTTCAACCGTCGCTTCATCATGGATCTCCTTCATCGAGAGGTTGAACGCGCCGTTCGCTACGATCAGGAGCTCGCGATCCTGTTGCTCGATATCGATTACTTCAAGCGGATTAACGATACACTCGGGCACGCCGTGGGCGACCGTGTGCTACGCGGGATAGGTCGCATTCTCAAGGAGACCACGCGAGCATCGGACGGTGTCGGGCGATACGGCGGAGAGGAATTTCTGATCGTAATGCCACACCAGACGCAAGCCGGCGCTCAGGTTGTTGCCGAACGCGTGCGCAAGACCATTGAATCGAGCACGGCCTTTGGAACGCCTTGGCCCGTTACCGTCAGTATCGGCGTAGCGTGCTGGGAGGGGCATACCCGCGAGGCTTTGCTCTACGTTGCGGACAAGAATCTATATCGAGCCAAGGCAAGCGGCCGCAATAGCACCGTGGCACTCACCATCCCGCTCGACTGCATTCCACGACCATCCATCACCTCGATCCGAGTTCGCTCCCGTGCGCCCAGCGCGAGCAGCTAGGGAACTATGCGCTTGAAGGGAAAGTTCGCAGTGCTCGCCCTAATGGTCTTCAGCATGGGCTCAAGGGCGCACGCCTACCCCTCGTCCGTCATCTTCGCGCCTACGGGCGAGAGCTTGGGCCTTGGGGAGTTTGGTGTTTACGCGTACGTTCCGCTCAATCTTCGTCCACGTGTAGGGCCAGCGGCAGCCTGGCTGGGGGTGGACGTGGGCGTCATTCCAACGTTTTCGTGGGCAGAAGAACTCGAGTTTGGCGGCCTCGAGCTTGGTGTCGATCTGATCCAAGGCGCGAGTCACCCCGACGGAAGCGTGTACACGAAAACAATCTTCAACGCGAAGCTCGGGGTCTTGGCGGATACTGGATATGTGCCCGCCGTTGGGTTCGGAATCATGAGCTTTGCGCCGTTTCAGGCACGCGAAAGCGTTAATCTGACGTACTTGTCCGCCACCAAATCACTGCGGGTTTTCGACCACGACGTCGGTTCGTTAACACTCGGCGCTGGATATGCGATAGCCGCTTCAACGTTCGCGTTTCGGGGCTCGCCACCGCTGCGGGACTCGCGCTTGGCTCCATTGCTCGGGTATACCACCCCGGCGTGGCAAGGGCTGACACTGTCGTTTGACTCAGTGGGAGGACTCAGTGAGGCGAGCAGCACTAATGTCGCGGCCTCGTACTCGGTGAACGAACAGACCAGCTTGATGGTCGGCGCCTATTTTGCCAACGACCGGGCGCTGCCGGACGAAGAGATTAGTGACGGCGTGTTCGCCAACATCGGGGCGAACTTCGAGCCGTTCGCACGCGCGGAGCAGTCGAAGTAGGCCGCCGCGTCGCATGGCCACGCGCGTACAGTTGGAGCTGACCTTTGCAGTTGCGGTAGCGCGAGACGACACGCACGCACCCAACCCCAATTCGCTCCTTGATCCTTGTACTTCTCATGTCAGAGGTTCTGGGTACTAGGATATCGCTATGCGTTGCAAATGCCTTCCTGGCCTCGCGGTTCTTCTAGGGCTCTACCCGCGCCCATCGCTTGGCGCGACTGCGTACTACGTCGCGACGACTGGTAGCGACTCTGCGGCAGGAACTGAATCCGCTCCCTTTGCGAGCGTCAACAAGGCCAATTCGGTCGTGGTCGCCGGGGACACGGTCTACATCCGCGGCGGAACCTACAAGATCACATCTGGCACGAACAGCTGCGCTAGTCAGACGGATACGGTCAACGCCATCACGCTCTCGAAGAGTGGCACTGCGGGCAACCTGATTAAGTACTGGGCTGCTCCCGGCGAGACACCCATCTTCGACTACCAGGGCTTGATGGCGGATTGCCGCGTCAAGGGCTTCCTGGTCTCTGGCAATTACATCCACCTGAAGGGAATCGAGATCACGCAGGTGAAGCAACGCAACACAGCCAACCACGAGTCCTGGGGCGTCTGGATTTCCGGCAGCAACAACATTTTCGAACTCCTGAACATCCACCACATTGATGGTACAGGCTTGTTCATTGGAAAGGGAGGCGGAAACCTGGTTCTCAACAGTGACTCGCATCACAACTTCGATCCGAAGACGTCGAACGGCGCGTGTGAGAGTGGCGACGGGTTTGGCGCTCACATTCCCGCGGGTGGTACGGGCAACGTCTTTCGTGGCTGCCGCGGCTGGTTCAACAGCGACGACAATTTCGATCTGATCAACGCCTTCGAGAGCGTCACGATCGAGAATTGTTGGGCTTGGCATGCCGGCTATCGCTACGACACTGGCGCAGCGTGTGGTAACGGGAATGGGATCAAGGCGGGCGGATACGGCACAGACACGTCGACCTTTCCCGCGAACCCTCCGGTGCACGTTGTTCGCGGCAATCTGTCGGTGGGCAATCGAGCTGCGGCGTTCTACGCGAACCATCACCCCGGCAAAATCATCTTCTGTAACAACACCGGCTACGCTAGTAACCCAGCATTCAACATGCTCGGCATGAACACGAGCGGTGCGGATATCACCGTCGGCACGTACCGGAACAACCTCGCCGCCGGTAGCAAACTCACGTCGAACGCCAAGAGTCCGGATGACGCCACGAACTCGTGGACGCTCTCGGTAACGGTCAACGATTCCGACTTCCTCGACGTTTCTGAGACGGGGCTCGACGGTCCGCGTCAAGCCGACGGCAGTCTGCCGTCAATTCCCAATTTCCATCTCGCCGCGGGGAGTGATCTCATTGATCAGGGCACCGACGTCGGTCTTGCCTATAGCGGTGCAAAGCCGGATTTGGGATGTTTCGAGACGGGGTTGACGCCCGTAGCAGGCGGAACTGGGAACGCGGGTGGCGCCGCATCCACCGGCGGGGTGGGAACAGCGACGAGCAAATCGGGTGCAACTACTGGCGGGTCCAAGGCCGCGGGGGGCACTACTGCTCGCGGCGGAGCTGCGCCCACTTCGGGTGGGAAATTCAACGGAAGCACGTCGACAACCAGTGGTGGAGCTGGGGCGAGCAATAGCAGCGTCTCTCGTTCCACGACGAGCGTAGTTTCGAGCGGAGGTAGTGCTTCCAGCATTTCTTTTGTCTTGGGCGGCGCGGCCACGGCGACGGGATCGAGCACCAAGGGCGG
>JBLNFG010001069.1:0-6916 GCA_050263495.1 Myxococcales bacterium
GCCGCTGCGGCCCTCCTCGTTTTCTCGGGGTTTCACCCCGAACCCCGCGGTCGCTGCGCCCGCCTAGTGCCGCCGTGGTGCCACGGTAACTGCCGGCACTACTTCTGGCGAGCGGCACTAGAGTTGATTGGGTTTCGGCCCTTTGGGGAGCCGACGACGTTTTAGTGGCGTCACGGACCGTCTTGCTTGCGTGAGTGCTCGGGCGCTCTCGATGGCTCGGACGGGAGGTTCCTGCCCCGGAAGCTGCCGTGATCCGAGAATGAAGCGTCGGGGTGCCCGCATCGTTTCGAAGCGAGGGCGCTGCTGCTCAAGCGGGTGAGCGTGTGTAGGATTGCCTAGCTGTCGTGGCGGACGTGGCTGAGCCGAATGTCGGCTGGTGCTTCCCTTCTGCGTTAGCGCTCAAGTTGGCTGTCGAAATGGCCGTCAGTTGCCATGCTTGGCGGAGTCCGCTTATGAGTGATGTCATCTTGCACGCCTTCAATTGGAGCTACGAGGAGATCGAGAACAGCGCGCGGGCTATCCGCGACGCGGGTTACGCCGCGGTGCTTTTTCCTCCTCCGCTCTATAGCGACGAACGTGTGGCGACCTGGTGGCAGCGATACCAGCCCAAAGACTATCGCATTCTTCGTTCTCATCTTGGTAACAAAGCAGGTCTCGTGCGGGCTGTTCGAGCGGTGAGGGAGCAGAGACTCTTCGCTTACGCGGACATCGTGTTCAACCACATGGCGAACGAGGCCCTCGAAAGGTCAGACACACTCGATTTTCCTGGAGCGAGGATGCTCGAACGTTATCGGGACCCAGCAGAGGGTTTTGAGAACGATCGCTTGTACGGTGATCTCAGCGAGCCATTGTTCGATCAGCGTTCGTTCCACCCCTGTCGCGGCATCAGGGACTGGTTGGACATGGCCGAGGTATCCAAGTGTTGGTTGGGAGCACTGCCTGAGCTAACGTTGAGCGTATGGGTCATCAAGCAGCAGCTCGAATGTTTGCGCGCGCTCAACGATTTGGGCTTTGACGGGTATCGGGTGGACGTGATCAAGCCCCTGCCCGTTCACCACATTCAGTCGGTGTTTCAGAACCCGATTCTGAAGGACAAGTTCGTTTTCGGGGAACTGCTGACGTTCAACGACGCAGAGAACGAAAGCCTGCTTTGGCCTGTGGTGCGGAGATCGACCCTTTCGTTTTGCGATTTTCCCCTGCAGCAGACTTTGCAGCGTGTCTTTGCGCCGGGTGGTTCGCTCCGGGAACTCGTCAATCCGTCGAGCTCGGGGGAAGGGTTGCCGTGGAACCGGGCGGTTACCTTTAGCGTCATGCACGAGGTACCGAATAACGACAGTTGCCGGGAGATGCTTCTGAGTCCGATTGACGAGATGCTTGCAAACGCGTACCTCTTGGGGCGCGAGGGTGGTGTACCGTTGATCTATTCCGATCATGGTGAGAGTGCCCGGAAGTATCCAGAAGACGCGGGGCGCTGGAGCGAGCTCTGGAGGCGACCCGATATGCTTGGAATGCTTGCGTTTCACAACGAAATGGCCGGCAAGAGTCAGCGTTGCCTATTCGCGCAGGACGGCTGCATCGTGCTAGGGCGCGAGACTCGCGGCATGCTTGCCATCAATAAGACTCCAGAGACCCAGCATGTTGCGCTCCACCAGCACTCGCTTGCTCTAGGCGAGTATCAATGCCGATTGCATGGGCATCGTATGACACTCAACGCAGATCCCTTTTCTCTTAGCATTGCGCCACGCTCGGCTCAGATGTGGGTTTGGCAACGGTAGGGTTGGCCTGAGTGTATCCCACAGCTTAGCGCTAAATGGCTTGTTGAGCATTTGCGGCTGGTTCGCGCTCGCAGACTCCAGACGATAATTACGGTGGTCCAGTTGCATGGCGTGCGGCCCTGTGCTCAAGTCCTCGGAGGCGCGGGCAGACCAATGAACTACGAAGGTCAAATATTCCGTCCACCCAATGAGGCAGACTCGATCTTGCTGCAGGTGACGGTCGGGTGCTCGCACAACGGCTGCAGATTCTGTGGCATGTACCGGAACAAGGAATTTCGAATCAAACGCATCGACGAGATTCGGCGCGATCTCCGGTGCGCGCGCGCTGAGTTTCCGGATGTTGGTCGCGTGTTTCTGTGTGATGGCGACGCCCTCGTCATTCCTCAGCGGCAGCTCGTCGAAATCCTAGAGGCGATTCGGAGTGAGCTGCCGCAGGTGATTCGCGTGACGACCTATGCCAACGCGAAGAGTATTGCTCGCAAGAGCGACTCTGAATTGGAGATGCTCAAGGCCCTGAATCTAAAGCTGTTTCACGTGGGGCTCGAGAGCGGTGACGACGAGACGCTTCGTCGGATGGAAAAATGTGGAGATGCCCAGTATCACGTGGAACAGGCGCAGCGCGCCCATGCTGCGGGGTTCAAATTGTTCGTTACTGTGTTGCTCGGCTTGGGCGGGCGAGAACGTTCGCGGGAGCACGCCGAAGCAACGGCTCGGACGCTGACGGCAATGAAGCCCGAGTACGTGGGGGCACTTAGCCTGATGCTGATCCCAGGAACACCCCTTTTTTCGGATTGTCGAGATAGAAGGTTCGAGTTGCCCGAGCCCAAGCAGATGCTTCAGGAGCTGCGGACGATGTTGGAGCAAACGGATATCCGTGGCATCTTCTATGCGAATCACGCCTCGAATTACTTGCCAATTCGGGCCCGCTTTCCTCGTGATCGCGCCGAGGCGTTGGCGCAAGTCGATGCCGCATTAGCCGGCGAGATTGCGTTGACTCCCGAGTGGGCGCGCGGCACTTGATAGTATCGAGAAGTCCCAATCGTGATGCGGAATAGCGCGCTCACCTGGCCGGACCAAACCAGTTGGATCCACGCGAGCGGGTCGCTGCAGGTGCCGCATCTCCGCCCTTCTGGAGATGCAGACGCACGGGTTTCTAGTGGCGGATTGCCTTGGCGACCCCTGCGGCTCCAGCCAGCGCGCTGGTCGAGGTATGGCCTCCAGTGCCGCTCCTGCCGCCACGCGCACTGCTGCCCGCCACTGGTGCGGCCCCGGCTTGGTTCGCGCTTCCGCCGGCATCATGTCTTGTACCAGAGCTAGAGTTGCCGCCTGTCGAGGTAGATGAAGCCTTGGTGGTGCTTGTCGCCTTGGCGGTAGTGCCACCACTACCCTGCGGATAGGACTGTTGCCCTTGGCCGCCGCTTGACGGAGTGCCAAGTCCCGAGGCACCGCCCAGGGAAGCGCGGCCACCGTCTCCACTGGCTTCGGTGTCGCTGGCTGTTGCACCCCCGCGCCCGCTCCCGGTGTTCGGTATGGACGTGGTGGCCTTGGCTGTTGCTCCACCTTGAGCCTTGATCTGGGTTCCTGTCTTGCTGGTATTAGCCCTGCCGCCGGTGCCTTCGTCTGGGGGGGGCTTACTGCTCGGCGCGTTCTGATCGCCTCCGCTAGACTGAACGTTCTCGTCGTCGGAGTTACATGGCTCGTCGGGTTGCGGATTGAGGCACGAAAGCGAGCATCCACAAATGTACAACGCTGCGACAGCTGCTAGCTGGGTCGGAACGCGGTACGACAGACGAGTCATCTGGGGGAATGGGGTTAGCACAAATTGGACCAGGGTGTGTCGGAGACAAATCCCGGAGTAGGTGGGGTTTTACTCTGAGCCGTGGCACATGGTTGGCACAGCTCACTCGCGGCGGATGTCGTGAGTGCATGAAACGGTCGCGGGACCTGAGGGTGGTTCCGGGGCTCGCCTAGCCAGCGCGTCGGATCGGCTCATCGAAGCGGGTGACGGTATGCGACAAACTACGCCAGGATTCGGGCTGATAAAATCGATCTCGTGCAATGCGCGAGCGCAGTACGTCAGGCTTTGCTCGAGACAAGTCAATGCGCCGCGCAACCGGCAATGCAACGGGACGTCGTGCCGTCTCGGAAGTAATCAGCAACACGGAGGCGTCGGAGCCTTCGAGTGCAAGGGTCATCTGTCTTACGATACGGACCCACGCTCCCAAATTGAGCTCGAAAACCTGGCCGGGAACCCCACACGTATCGATTACCAGCAATGCGAAAACTTTGGAACGCGCAAGCTTCAGCGCAACTTGCCCCAAAGACTCTAGAGGTGGCCGCACGATGAGCAGCCGATCGAGCTGCACTCCTCGCATCACAACACCAGGCGCATAAAGCGAGCCTGAAGGATCGATGAACGCGCACCAATGGGCATTATTATCCGAACAAAAGCCTTGCCCCATTCGTTGCGCTTGAGCGCACGCCCCCAAGGCCAAACTGGTTCCAAGCCCTCCAGATGGTGAAACACAGAGCTCGGTAACCTGTCCTCGAAGCAGACCTTGTTCGGCGGAGAGAGGACCAAAGCCAAATGGAAGCACCTTCTGTTGCGCCGCATGAGCCCCCAAACTAACCCCGATGCTTTTGGCTCGTTGAAGCAACTCGGGAGGAAGGTGCTCAAGGGCGTGAGAGGGGGTTGGCATACTGAACAGGATATCAGTGGACTGGTAAGATGCCAGCAGTTCGCCCAAATCACCGGATGCGTTAGGACATTTTTTGACCCAATGCGTGTCCGGCCGCTACACCCTCCGCTACTCCCTACCCCGTCACCTCCCCCTACAAATTCACAAGATGCTAAGCACACGACAGGCGCATTGGAGAACCATTACGGGACAGTCCTGCTCGACTGACGCGCACGCATCGAATGCAAGCCCTGGATTCGACGAATCAGTCAGATGCGCAACTTGTGGAGCGTGTCTAGCCGCCAAAGAAGCAGAAGTAGGGACTCAGTAGCGGGCCAGTCGCCCCAGGGGTCAGTCAAGCCTGCGCGCTTGCAGCCGTGCTGCTGGACTTGATTGGACCGGCTCGACCACTCGGCGGTTGGTGATATCAAGAACACCATGACCCTCCCCCAACCCAGCCGAAACCAGCTTGAGGAACTCCGTCGTTACGTCCTCAGTCTCGAATCGGTTCTGGTCTGCTTCTCGGGTGGGATCGACAGCGCGCTGCTGCTGGCAGTTGCCACGGAACAACTGCCACGAGGACGCGCAATTGGCATGACCGCCGTCAGCCCAAGTCTCGCTCCAGCCGAACGCGAAGATGCCGAACGGCTTGCGCGTGAACTGAATGCCGATCTTCGTCTGGTCGAGAGCCATGAGCTCGACCTACCCGACTACGCAAAAAATGAGGCAGATCGCTGCTTCCACTGCAAGACCGAACTCTACCACATAGCCGAGCAAAAACGCCGGGAGTGGGGGATCGCATACATTCTCAACGGCACCAACCAAGATGATCTGGGCGACTACCGTCCAGGCATCGAAGCAGCACGTCGAGCTGAAGTCAGGATGCCGTTCGTCGAGTTGGGCTTCACCAAAGCAGACATTCGAGCCGCTGCAAAGGAGCTCAATCTTCCCATCTGGGACAAACCGGCATCCGCATGCCTTTCGAGTCGGCTCCCGTACGGGACAACCGTGACTCGAGAGCGTCTCGAGCAAATCGCAAGTATGGAAGCGGGGCTACGAGCGCTCGGTTTTCGACAAGTGCGGGTACGATGGCACGAACGAATCGCGCGTATCGAGGTTTCCGTCGCGGAGCTATCGCGTACGGTGGACCCGTCTATTCGCGCTCAGATCGTGGAATTGGGAAAAACGAGTGGGTTCAACTACGTCACCGTAGATCTAGCGGGGTACCGTACCGGGTCGCATAACGAGGTACTGCTGGGCAGTCATCTCAAGTTGGTTGATTAGGAGCTTCGCCGGCATTCAATACCCGAAAAACGTCGAACCGAGCGGGTATCACCTGCTCGGTTCGATGTTCCTGCTGAACCAGACGCGAAGCTAGGTCAGAAGCGCGGCCCGCCGCCACCACCGCCACCGCCACCGCGTGGACCTCGATCTCCGCCACCGCGTGGACCTCGATCTCCACCACCACGCGGGCCTCGATCTCCACCGCCACGCGGGCCTCGATCTCCACCGCCACCTTGCGGACCACCCTCGCGTGCCCGAGCAATTCGCTCCTTGGCTCGCTCTCCCTCTTCGCCCTCTGGTAGAGCGAGGAGTTCTCGACGTGTAAGACGAATGCGGCCCTCACGATCGACGCTGATGACCTTTACCTCCACCTCGTCGCCTTCTTTGAATACGTCGAAGGGCGACTCGATGCGCTCGTGAGCGATCTCCGAAACATGCAGCAATGCTTCGGTATTAGGCAGAATCTCAATGAATGCACCGAAGTCCACCAGACGCTTGATCGGCCCTTTGTAGATCCGACCTACCTCTGGCTCCGCCGTCAGTCCCTGAATAATGTCGATCGCTCGCCGCACGGCATCTGGATCTGACCCAGCAACTGCCACGGTTCCGTCGTCTTGGACGTCAACCGAGCAACCTGTCTGGTCGATGATGCCCTTGATGGTCTTGCCACCGGGACCAATCACGATTCGGATCTGGTCGGGCTTGACCTTGACCGTCGTGATGCGAGGCGCCCAACGATTGATCTCCTTGCGCGGGATCGGCAGCACATCTAGCATCTTGCGCAAGATGTGAAGGCGTCCTTCTCGGGCTTGGTCCAGCGCCTGCTCCAGGATCTCGCGCGATAGCCCGGCGATCTTGATGTCCATCTGAATCGCAGTGACGCCGCGATCCGTTCCACACACCTTGAAGTCCATATCGCCGAGGTGATCTTCGTCGCCGAGGATGTCGCTGAGAATTGCGACTTTATCTCCCTCTTTGATCAACCCCATCGCGATACCAGCTACCGGTTTCCGGATAGGAACGCCGCAGTCCATCATACTCAGCGTTGCCCCACAGACCGTCGCCATCGAGCTCGAGCCGTTCGACTCGAGTACCTCGCTCACCACGCGAATGGTGTACGGGAACTGGTCATGCATCGGCACCATGCGCGCCAAAGCGCGCTCAGCCAGTGCGCCATGG
>JBLNFG010001070.1:0-3475 GCA_050263495.1 Myxococcales bacterium
GGATTAGGCCGAGATCGTCCTCGGGATCTACCTCTGATCCCGCGAAGCCCCGCGTTGACTTGGTGCCTTGACGTTCCGCGACTTCGCCATAGGGATGGTACCGCGCCGCACTGACCAAATCTCCCGTCGAGTCGCTGGTGCTCGTGGTGCTGCCGAGTTGGTCTCGGTGCGAGTAGCGCCACACCGAGCGCTGCCCTCCCACCACTTGCCCATTCCAGTAGCCGTCGATTGCAACGGCCAAGTCCTCTGAGTCAAAGGCGTCGCCATCCCGATCGAGATCCAAGTACTCTTCGGGCAATGGTTTGGCCTTGCCGACGGGGTTAGCGGCGTAGCTTGTTAGCTCGTCCAGCAGGTAAGCATCAATTTCTATCCCGGGACCGCGCGTTACCTCCACGCCGGTCACCGCGTGGTCGACACGGAAGTGCTCCTCGCCCTTGCGCAGCTCGTACTCGGCGAATGGGAATTGGTAGACGGCAGTTGCCTTGCCTGGCTGATCCACCGTTAGCACCCGCCGATCACCGAACGTGTCATAGTAGTAGCGTAGCGTCTTCTGTCCCGGTTTTTCTGCCTTGATCAGCCGCCCGTCAACGTCGTAGCTCAGGTCGAAACCGTTGTATTGCTGAAGGTTTCCGATGGCGTCGTAGGGGTAGCTCTTGTCGCCGATCTTCGTCACGCGATTCGGACCTGTGCTACCTCCGTCGCCGCCGGCACTTCCATACTCGAGCACCTCTGACCGAAGCGCACCACCGGTCAGGGTTGTCTTGCGCGTGACCAGATTCTGGATCGTGTCGTAGCTGTACTCGTAGACGCCCTGCTCGGTATTCGCAGCGATCAGCTGCGCGATTCGGTCATACTGAAAGCTGCCGCCAAGCCGCCTGGCATTCGGGGTAGGCGCACTCAAATCCGTCAAACCCGCCAGTGTGCCATCGTACCCCCATTGGAAGGTCAAGTGCTGTAGCCCAATGCCTGTTTCACCTACTTGGGTGCATTGAGTCTGAGCCGCTTCACCCACGAGGCTCCCCAGAAGCCTGCCGCGTTCATCGTACTTTTGGCAGGCTTTGGTTGCGTTGCCGTGAGTCAATTCCAAAGTTCTTCCGTGCGCATCGAACGCACCACTCGCAAGGATAGTGCGATTCTCCCCTTCGAAGCCCCCTCGCACGCGCTCCACCAACCCGCGAGCATTGTAGTCGAAGGACAGGTCGAATCCACCGGGCAGGTGCTTGGCCGTCACATCGCTCGCCGCGTTGTGCGTCATCTGCTCTACGTAGCTATTGCGTGTCTGGTTCGTGAGCGACGACTTGCCGTCCCACAGCACCACCGCGTGCGCCGTCATGCGGTCTAGTGCGTCATACGAGAAGCGCTCGGCATTGACTGGCCCCTCCACCCACGCCAACTTGCCCGCTAGATTGCTGGGGTTGTTGATTGGGCTGTTCGGCGCGGCTACGTCGTAGTGGCAGACGTGCACCTCCTCCGCGGTTCCACCCACGCTGCGCGCGTACTCCACTCGCATCAGGCGCCCGGCAACACCGTAGACCATCCGCTTCTCTTGTCCCAAGCCATCGCGACGCGTCGTCATCTGGCCTGCGTCGTTGTAAGCGTACGTCACTGCGCCGAGATTTGGATCGGCGAGACTCGTGAGTCTCCCCAGACTGTCATACCCATAGCTTCGCGCGTTACCCTTCGGATCGCTTAGGCTCGCTAACTCTCCTGAGGCGTAGTAGCTCGCTTGCCAAAGCATCGTCTGCTTGGTCTGCCCCACCTGGTTGGTCTTCTCGATTTCCCTGACCCGACCTTGCCCGTCGATGCGCGTAATCGCTGGAAAGTTTAGCGTCCCTTCCGCGTTATCACGCTCGCTGTACGCTCGTGTCTCGTACGGCAGGTACTGTGTGCTGGTCCTGGCCTGCGGCTGTCCGACTACTGCCGGCAGCACGACCACCACACTGCGTCCCTGCTCGTCGTAGTAGTTGCGAGTGCACGGCGTTGCATCGGGCGGCAGCTCGTACCCAAGGACATTCGTGGCAAAGGCTTGACACGCGTGCGTCGTGCTTGCTCCGGGCGACAGCCGCGTCCATCCACTGGCGACATACCCCAATCTCGACTCGGCTTCCTGCTTCGTTAGTCGAGTTCTCCCAAGGCCATCAGTATAGGTGTAGCTCGTTCGGTATTGCCTTGTTCCGTGCTCCACCAACTGGCGTGTCGTGGTCGTCGAGATCGGGTTCCCATACGAGTAACCGTACTCGATCAAGGGCTCTGCCTCGCTGCCCATTGGATCGATCACCTTCGACAACCGACCGAGCCCATCGTACCGATATTGCGTGGTCTGCGCATTTGGATTGCGCAAGCTGGTCATGACCCCAAGCCCCGGATCCCAACTTGCGCCAAACTCTATCGTTTCGCTCTCGACCTGTACTCTCTCTACCACCGGGTTGAGTCGCGTCTCGGCGTCGTATTCTGAGACTAGGACGTCGCCCATCGGATCCATTCGCCCAATCGGCAGCCCATCGCCGTTGTACTCGGTGCGCTCCACAGGTACCCAGCGATTCTCGCTATCCAACCAGGATTCCTTGCGCGTCAGCTTGCCCTGGTCCACTTGGCCATGTGCCAAGCCTACGTATGCAGCTCCGTCGTAGTACAGCCTCGACGCTGACAGCTGCTGACCACTCCACGTCAACATCCGTGTTGCCTTGGTCAGCCCCACCATCCACTTTTGGAGGTCGTAGATATAGTCCGTTTCGAGCACTTGCTCGTCGTTGCCCACTGTCACGTTCGCAGACGACAGCTCCCATGCCTGGCCTACCACGTGTCCGCCCGAAAACGTCACTTCCCCGTAGGACTCACTGCGCGTCGGATGTCCCCACGCGTCGTACACGTTATGGGTTGCGCTATAACGTGGCGCTGCCGTTTTCTCCCACGCGCCATTGAGCGTGTCGACGCTGACCGCCAACGCTACCAGTGCGTCCTTGTGCGCATTCTTGTCTGCCACGCTGTTGCACGTCGGCAACACCACCGTCGCTCCACTGCCCAAGTCCTCTTGACACAGCCAGCGCAGCTCCCAACGTGTCTCGCTCGTCGATATCGCCAGCCCCGTCGCATCGCGCACGATACGCGTGTACGGCTTGCCCTTGAGCACTTCCTCGTCCGCACCGGTCTCTAGGTTCCGACCGACGTGAAACCGGCTTTCACTCACCGAGCCAGGCTGATACTCGTTCCCCAGCGTCGTCTCCGTTACCCAACCAAACCCGCGAAACTCTCGCTCCTTGCCGTCGTAGTACCCTTCAGAATAATCGTACCGCGTCCGGCTCTCCCATTCCGCTCCTCCGAGTCCTCGCAATGAATCCGTAACCCGTACCTCCGAGATCACTGCCACAGGATGCGGCAACGTCGTCTTCCACGGCTGCTTACGGGCTTTGGCGTCAATCGCCTCAGTGGTCGACGAGCGGTAGCTGATCTCGGTAACCGCGCCCATCCCGTTGTC
>JBLNFG010001071.1:0-4806 GCA_050263495.1 Myxococcales bacterium
TATCCGCACTCAGTTTCACCAAGACTGGTGCTGGATCGAGCGGAGGCCAAGGCAGCCGCGCGGGTTCAACGATTATCAGTATTTGGCAGTCGTCCGCGGAGCGAGGATCTACATGCAAACCCATTCCTTCACCACAATCACCCTGACGTTCGCCGGTGCGTTGCTGATCGCAGCTGGATGCTCCGATGACGATGAGTTGCTAAACAAATGCAAATCGGGCGACTGCGGGGGTGAAACGGCAGCTGGCGGAAAAGCCACCGGCCAGGGTGGAACCGTCGGCTCAGGAGGATCGACCACTAATGCGTCGGGGGGAACCACCAATCCCTCAGGAGGCACCACGCAGGGGTTCGCGGGTGCAACTGCCTTAGGTGGCACCGCAGGTGCTTCGTCTTCCACCTCTCCTGTCGCGGGTGGTTCGAGCGCGCTCGGCGGCGCGTCGACACTCGGTGGAGGCGCTGGAGTCGCTGGATATCTCGGATTGGCTGGCGCCGGGGCTCCGCCCGAGCTTCCCCAAGGAATAGCCATTCTGAAATACGACTTCGAAGACGGCACTGGGACGAAGGCAACCGACACGACCAGTAACGGCCACGATGGCGTCGTCTCGGGCGCTACCTGGACGACGAACACGGAGGGCCGCAATGGTGGCGCCGTAAGTTTCGCAGCTGCGGATGCGAGCGTCGCACTCCCGGCGGGTCTGTTCAACAACACCACCGGATTCACAGTCTCGGCCTGGGTCATGCTGACGGATAACCAACCCGGAAACAAGCTGTTCGAGTTTGGCACAGGCCTTGAGAATCACATCTACTTCTCGCTCAACAACCAATCGGGTGGGATGGAACTGGGCGTCCAAATCAATGGCGGCACCCTGACCACCATGTTCACGTCGGCAATGCTGCCGCTCAATGTGTGGAAGCACGTGGCCGTGATGATGGGTGCCAATGGGGCGCGTCTTTACGTTGACGGGTGGGAGGTGGCTCGGAGCACGGGGTTGACTACGGCTCCGTCGGCACTTGGTGCCACCACCAAGAACTGGATCGGCAAGTCGCTAGGGCCCGATCCGATCTTCGCGGGTCGCATCGATGAGTTCTACGTCTACGACAATCCGATCAGCTTGGCCCAAGTGCGCCAGCTCGCTTGGCCAAAGCGCGACTATTCCATCTGGCACTTCGACGAAACGGACGGCACGGTTGCCGTCGACTCTTCCGACTTCAAGCGCGACGCAACGATGGTGCGAGCGACGTTCAACCAGGGCGTCGTCGGCAACGGTGCGCAGCTCTATAACCCCAATGACACCAATGAAGTCCCGGTTGGTGCGGATCAGTACGCGCAGCTGCCCGAGGGCGTCGTGAAGGACTGCACCCAGGGCTACACCGTCGCGACGTGGATCAACGTGATTGCCACGCGTTCACACGCACGCGTCTTCGAATTCAGCAACAATGAGCCTGCTCCACCGCCAGACCCCCACTGGATCTTCGCCCGCATCAAGGGTGGAAGCACCGAACAGTTCGCATTGGGAGACTACTCCGACGGAGCGCCCAACTCAGACGCGAATTACGCGTCGATCGCGTATGTTTGGCCTGTCAATACTTGGCATCACGTCGCAGCCATACGCAACGGGCAAGTCCTTCACGCGTACATCGACGGTCAGGAAAGCGGTCCCAAAGCGCCAACGACCCTTGCTCCTACTGTGCCACCGGCCTCAAGCTTGGGCTCCACGCTCTACAACTATATCGGTCGCACGAAGGACGCGGCAGCTGTCAACGAACGACGCCGCTTCCACGGCCGGGTTGACGAGTTCTTGCTGTCGTGCCGCCCCTACGCTCCAGAAGAAATCAAGCTTCTAGCTACCCGACTCTAAAAGTGACTAACCCCAAGCGAGAGCGCCGAAAGATGAAAGAACAACCTTCACGCACGACGATTGAGCGACGCCCCGGTCTGGAAATCGTTCTTGTGCCACGAAGCTCAACCGCACTGTTGGGGATCCTTGCTGTCAGCGCCGGATGCCTAGGTGCGTGTGCTCGGGATACCTCGGCGCTCTCTTCGGGATCAGGGAATGCTAAGGGCGGCAATTCGAGCACGGAGAGTACGACGGGGGGGGTCGGCGCCACGGGTGGCTCTGCCGTGGGTGGGACCTCGACTACGGGTTCAGCAACCGGCGGTGCGCCAGCCAGCGCAGGAGCCAGCAGTGATGCTTATGGAGGCGCAGCCGGGAGTACCGAGACTACTTCCGCTGCCGGCAGTGCCGGGGCGCCGCCTTCGCCGATCGCTGAGGTGATCGACGTTGGACTCACCTATTCGAGTCAACCCACTGAGATGAGCCTCACCACCATCGGCAACCAGCAATTCGTCGCCTATTGGGGCGGCGACACGCGCATGACCGTCGCTAGCAGGATGCTCGGTGAAACGACTTGGAAAAAGATCGCACTCGCGCCCACAATCCAGCACGACGGCCACCATTCGATCGTGCTCGCCGCGGACAAGAAGGGATACCTGCACCTCTCTGGAAGGATGCACAACGAGCCTCTGACCTATTTGCGGTCGACGGTGCCGATGGATATCACAAGCTTCCAGCTCCAGATGAGTATGGTGGGCACGGAGGAGTCGAGTACTACGTATCCGCGGTTCTTCATCGGTCCAATCGGCGATCTCATCTATGCTTATCGCTACGGGCAGAGCGGCCAGGGCGATACGATCTTCAACGTCTATGACGCGACCAGCAAAACCTGGAGCCGCCTACTTGGGACGAAGCTGATCGATGGGCAGAGCCAGAATAGCGCCTACATCGTTGGTCCCACGAAAGGCCCGGACGACTACTGGCACATGGTCTGGACTTGGCGCGTCGACGCCAACGCGGAAACCAATCACGACTTGAGCTACGCGCGCTCTAAGGACTTCCTGACTTGGGAAACAGGAACCGGTGCCCCATTGACGCTACCGATTACACTCGGGACCGCGGATATCGTTGATCCGGTGCCCACCAACGGTGGGATGATCAACAACAACACCAAGGTGGGGTTCGATTCCCAGAACCGCCCGGTAATCGTCTACCACAAATATGACGGTTCTGGCGCGACGCAACTCTACAACGCGCGCGTAGAGAACGGAAAGTGGGTAACTCACCAGACCACCAACTGGACCTATCGTTGGGCATTCAGCGGAATGTTCACGCTCACCTTCGAAATTGAAGTCGACGGCGTGAGGGTCCACCCCGACGGCAAGCTCAAGCAGCTCTACTATCACGCACAGAACGGCGGTTGGGGCGGCCTCCTACTCGATGAAGCTACGTTAGCCTCAACCGCGGTCATTCCTCCGCCCTACCCCTACCCTGCGGAACTCAATACCGTGGAGTCGACCACCTATGGAATGCGCGCGCGCTGGGCTGCAGACGCCGGAAGCGGACCGGATCCGGACATTTACTACATGATGCGTTGGGAGACGCTCGAGCCGAACCAAGATCAGGCACGTAGCCCGGAACCACCTCCCACGACCCTCCGCGTGTACGGGTTCCGACGTTCGGCGATGAAATTGCTCAACTAGAGCACGGGACGAGAGCCATACGGCTAGCGCGACTCGTCCCTGCGGCTCCTCCCATTCGCGCGCAGTAGCCTGGCTACGAGCACGAATTTGGGAGGAGCGCGGCGACGCTGAAAGCGGAGCCGGAGGTGGGCAGGAAAACTGACACAGTCAAGCGCCGCACGGCCTGGGCTCCTTGGCGCGCGAGAGCTGCTGAGACTACTGAATCGTATACTCCAGTCCCCAAATATCCTTGGACGACGCCTGCGGATAATACACGGTCAGCTTGTTTTCGGTTTCGAGCCGGGAGCTGTCGATCAGCGGATCCGAAAAGTACGTTCGCGACGAGTCCGTCGTGAGCAACGTCCAGGTAGCAAAGTTCGAAGACGCACTTGCACCGGCAATGCGCATCCCTGGCAAGACCGCGTATACGTTATCTGACGACGCAATCGCGAGCTTGCCTCGGAAGTTCTTGATAACCGCGAGGCCTGCGATCGATGTACGCGTCCATTTGCCAGTGCTGTCACGCCAGTAGTGGAAGTATTGACTCTTCGTACGTGCCGAATCGAAGTTTGAGTCGTCTGCTTGATTGTCCGGCATGTGTCCAAGCAGCACGTGCACTCGACCGGCAGAGTCAATCGCCATGTGTTCTTGATTGATCAGCCCGCGATTGACTTTGATCGGCCACACGTTAAGGCCCGACGAACCTCTGTTGATGGCCGTGGTACCGGAAGCACCAATCTGGGTTCCGGCGTTGTTCTTCCAAGTGCGGCCATGATCGTCGCTGTAAACGTAGAGCAAGTCGTGGTTCGTCGAGGCATTCGACGTGTCACGCCAACACCAGGACGCATGAAGACGCGTGCCGCCTCGGGTATACGACAAGCTATGCAGGTACGCGTTGATGTTATTCGAGGTACCATCAATGTACCTGCCAAGTTCAGTCCAAGCGTGGGCGGACGCGTCGTATTCCCATAAATACTCATCGCCGCTTCCGCTCTCGCCAATCCGCGCACTGAACAGCATCTTCTGTCCGCCCGCTTCGGTGACGAAGCGCGGGTAAGTGATACTGGTGACCGTCTTGTTCGATACGAGCTCACTCTTCACTGCACCAAATGACTTCGCAGACCACTCCACCTCCGTAGGCTTGGTAACGAGGCCAGCGACCGATACCCGGTAGTGCAGGTTCGACGAACCCTGACTGGTAGTGTGGTGATCGAATGATACGTGCAGTGTCCCGTCTCCAGGGGCGATCCCCAACGAAATCGTGTTGTGAGCGTCGTCTGCGGTGTTCGT
>JBLNFG010001072.1:0-3717 GCA_050263495.1 Myxococcales bacterium
CGCCGGCGCGGTTTCGATCCTCGTTGCTGCGCGCAGCGCCATGAAGTGAAGAGAAACGGTTCGAGCGACCAATGCGCATCTCCACCACTCTCGACGTGGCAGTTCGTAGACTCAGCAGTCCGGTTGAGTTCATGACGGTCCTCGCTCTCGCGTACGCTCTGCTGACACCTCTGTTTGTCAGGCCGCGGATCGAGCCATTTGCGATTGCATTTGGTTGCTTGGCGCTTCAGATGTCCGGCAAGCGAATCAGGGATTTGTTTGAACGCCTAGTGCCGTACCTATTATTCGTACTCGCGTACGACGCCCTGCGCTATGGCCGCGACGCGTTTCTGACTGCGGATCGCGTAACGGTCTGCGAAATCAGAAATCTAGAAAGCCAAGTGATTCCGATCGGTTCCGGACTCACCATTGGTGACTGGGTGCAGCTGCATACCAGTAAGGTACTCGATCTTGCGTTCGCAACACCCTACTTCGTGTTTGCCTATGTTGTGTTGGGGTACGGCTTATATCTCTACACCGTAGATCGCCCGCGGATGAGTCGGTTCCTGTGGTCGTTTTGCGTCGCCAATTTGATTGCGTTCGTGATCTGGCTCGCTTTTCCGGTCGCTCCGCCTTGGTACCATCGCATCCACGGCTGCGCGGTTGATCTGGCTGCTGCGCCCTCGGCGGCTGGGCTGCGTCGGGTCGATGCCGTGCTAGGAATCCGTTACTTTCAGACCTTCTACGGCAAGTCGAATTATGTCTTCGGTGCCATGCCCAGTCTGCATTGTACCTATCCCATGATCGGTCTACTCACGGCCTGGCGACATACTGGATGGAAGACGCGCCCTCTCCATTGCCTCTATGTGCTGTGGATGTTTTGCGCATCCGTGTACCTTGACCATCACTACGTGCTGGACGGCTTAGCCGGGTTTGCTCTGGCTGGTTGTTGTGTCTGGCTAGTCGCCCGCGTTGAAGCCGTGCTTTCAGCGCGACAACCGAGTCTGGCCGAGGTAGCCACGTGAGCGTGCTCAGTAGCGTTTTCGGGCGAGGTGCCATTGGCCGGGCGCTTCTCAGCAGCTTCGTGGCAACCCTGAGCGATTATTTGTTCTTCTCGACCTTGGTCGAGTTCGGGGCGGCGCCTGGGCTTGCGACACTCATGGGCTGTGCCGTCGGCGCAGTTATCAATTTCAGCATCAACCGCTGGTGGTCATTCGGTAGCTCCGACAGTCTCGTCCCGGCGATCCTCCGCTACGTGGCAGTCTCGGGATCGAGTGCAATCGCGAATGCGATGCTCGTGAGCTTGGCTACGGCTGCAGCGGGCCTATCCGCCGGAGCTGCGTGGGTCTTCGCTCGGGCGCTGGTGTTCTTGACGCTCACTTATCCGCTTTTTCGGAGCTGGGTCTTCGGGGTTAGGCATCGCTCGTTCGGTGTGCCTTCACCAGAGCTACACGGCGCATCCGAGTTTCCGTAAGCAACGACGGAATTCCGTCACTTCGAATCGAGCGGCTATTGGTCTCGTTTGGAGCGCCTCGCCGCTTGGCGTTCGAGCTTGCGATTCTTGTCAGCGGAACGCCGTTGGCGCTTCTCGGCTGAGTGGACGTTGTCGTTCCCTTTGATCGACGCTAGTGGCCAAAGCCGCACCTCGATCTCGGCGAGCCCCGCGTTGAGCACTGCCTGCACGACTTGATGTGACCGCTTGTAGCAAGCTCCGGACTCGTCTAGAGGCACCCGCCCGTCGTCGTTAACGAGAATTTTAGCCTTTTGGTAGGCATCGTTGACCTGGCTCTGATCCAGGGTTCGATTCGCTTCTCCACGTGAGAGCCGACGCCCCGCGCCGTGGTTGACCGAGTACAGTGAAGAAGCAGCGCCGGGAAGCGGCCGAAGAATGTAGCTTTCGTCTCGATTGCTGCCGGGGATAAGCACCGGGTGCCCAGAATTGACGAAGCTCGTTTCCTCGAGCATGGGGTGTCCCGCAGGCAAGGCGCGCGTGGCGCCCTTACGGTGAACCCATATTGGACCGAACTCAGGGTGCTGTTCAGCCTGCACTAGGTTGTGCGACAGCTCGTAGACCAGCTCCAGTTCTTCGCGAAACACGGTCCTGAATGCTGCACTCACCTGCTCGTAAATGATAAGCCGGTTGACGATTGCGAAATTGGCGCCTGCCGCTACAGCGTTAAGGTATCCGCGATAGTGCGGTGATTCGGGCAAAAAGTAGCCCAGGTCAATGTTCGCCCCAAGTTCGGGGCGCTCGTCGCGGGCCAGTTCGAAATAGTTGGTCGCCAAACCGTGGCCAAAACCGCGGCTTCCGGTGTGAATCTGCACGTACAAGCGCCCTTCGTGCTCGTCTCGAGGGTCTTGCTGGGCTGGGACTCCGCGCTGCAGCTCGACAAAGTGGTTTCCCCCTCCCAACGTGCCAAGTTGATGCAGGCCGCGCTCAGGGGAACCTTTGCCGCCCCAGGGGGGCAGCCAGTCTTCATCGACGGCGAAACGCTGGCGTTCAGTACGCTGCCGATCGATTCCGCTCCCAAAGCGCTCAGCGTAGGCTTCCGCGCCGCCTCTGACCAAAAACATGAACTCTTCCTGCTCGAGTTCCGCCAAGACGCGACTAACACCGCCTGTGCCGAGGGCTATGCGAGACATCACCTCGCGATTGAACGCAAGTCGACGGTCGGGTGTGGCGGCGCGTGCGGGTACGTTACTTTGGGCACTGACCATTCCGCAGCCAATATCGAAGCCGACCGGTCCAAGCGCAATCGAACCTGATGCATAATCCGTGGCAATGACGCAGCCGACGGGAACGCCATATCCAAAATGGACGTCGGGAGTAATGACCACGCAGCGAGTACCTGCAAACCGAGTTGCCGCGATAATCTGTGGGTAAAGCGTTGGCTCCAGTTCTGCGAGTAGGGCCTCCGTCAGGAAGAGACGTACGGGCACCCCCTGGGTCTCATCCGTCTCGAGTTCGAACCAGCCACCGGCGACTGGTCGTATGTGGTCCTTCCAATGCGGGCACTGCATTTTCGACATGAACCTGGAACCTTTGACGGATCCGAAGTGTGTCAGCAACATTGGCCCCGTCACGTCCTCGACTCGCTTCCTTTTTTGGTTTGTGCGGCGCGGCAACGATGCGGTGCGAACGACGTTGTTTGCCGGCTTACCTAAGTCGATCATTTCAGGAAAGAATTTGGATGAACTTGTGCGGTCGACCTGATCGTCCCGGCGCGAGCCATCGCTCGCGTCGAGGGATCCAGGCCCGCTTCTTTGGGCGCGCTCGCGTCAGTGGACCGTCGAGCCTCCAACTCAGACGTCGGTTTCGATGAGCGCAAGACTCGAGTGCCGGCCACTCTCGTGCAACGAGTTCCTCCAGACGTCGGTTTCGATGAGCGCAAGACTCGAGTGCGGCGCGCCCGGGTGCCACGCGAACCGATCAGAACCAATGCGCAGGGCACCCGGGTGCCCTGCTGATCGGTTGAAGCCGCATGGTCGTGCACCCGTGTGCCAGGCGTGGCTGTTGGCACCCGAGCGCAACGCACCCAGGTGCAAGGCGCGCTGGTTTTCTAGGGACTCGTCCGCCGGATGCTCGTCGTCGGTGGGGTGGGTTACTGACTAGTCGAGAAGGGGGGAGAGTGAACGCCGAGCTTCGAGCCCACCTGGCAAGGAATGAACGGATTCACAACGTCGTCTAAACCCTTACGCATCTCGCAGACTGCTCGCGCCCTAAGCTCCGAGGATTCG
>JBLNFG010001073.1:0-3002 GCA_050263495.1 Myxococcales bacterium
GACGACCAATAGCGCACCCTCACAGGCGCGGAGGCTGCTGCGAACCTCGTAGTTGAAGTCAACGTGTCCAGGCGTATCGATCAGTTGAAGTTGATACTCCTGACCATCGTTTGCTCGGTACTTCAGGCGCACACTCTGTGCCTTGATGGTGATTCCGCGCTCCCGCTCTAGGTCCAGCTTGTCGAGGAATTGGTCGACCCGTTCGCGTTCCGACAGCGCACCAGTTACATCGAGAATGCGGTCGGCAAGCGTGCTTTTGCCATGATCGACGTGAGCAATGATGGAGAAGTTGCGAATTTTCGAGGGGTCTGTCGGCATGCGGGGCGCGGTTTCCAGTCGGCAGCACCGGCTTCTTCCAGCCGGCATAGGGGCACGCGGTCTAGCGCGTGCATCGACGGACTACCAGAAAGCTCGACGGGCTAAAGCTAGAGCGCGGGGGCTTGAAACGTGCACCCGACCTGCCGGACAGCCACGTTTGGGCTGCTCACGACTGCCCTTCGACGGAAAGCAGCGCAGTCGGAGCGAGGTCATTTCTTGGCTGACGCAGCGGCACTTGTCGCGGGTTTCGAAACAGCGTCGACCAAGCTCATCTGACCCGGAAGCTCATGCTCGTAGTGCTTCAGCACAAGGTCAATGCCCTCACGAATGTACACCGCAACGGGGACCTTAGTGCGGCTATGCAGCAGGTGCAGCCGGTCATTTTGCTCCGGAGTGATGTACACGGTCGTAGAGATCTTCTTGCGGGACATCGGCATCGAGCTCCGCTGTAACCTGCCAGTCGTTACACTAGATTCCACTACACGTGTTGTCAATTCGCTCGGGGGCTCCGTCGTCTGAGAAATAACACAACTATTTCAGCGTGATAGCGTGCATAGGCCGCCAGTACGAATCTGGCGAGGCGCCTGAAGGGAAGCCGCCACATCGGCTACTGCGTTTGGTTGTTGGTTCGGCCTAGCACTGCCGGGGTCCGGACGTCGTTCTGCGGCTTTGTTTCTTTTCGATGGGAACGAGCGTGGTTTTGGGCGCGAGCGGCCGTCCTCCGCTCACGGCTCTCGCTCGAGTGCTGTCAACGATTAAGCGGATTGTCGACGCGGCGTGGTCTAGTATGGACCGGCACCTGAGGTCGGAATCCGAGTCCACGTAGGGGGCTCATTGAGACGGGGAGTTCATAGAGTGCGGAAGCGAACGCAGCAGACGAGTAACAATCATGGAATGCTTTGCTCACATCGCATTGCGGCATGCTTGCTGTGCGCGCTGGCCTTCATCGGGTGTGCGTCCGGCGCGGCGGGTGGTGGGCGCAAAGGAGTCGCTACAGCCCGCAGCCGTACGGTGGAGCACGAACCCTGCGCGGAAGACTCGAAGCCCTCAGAGCAAATTGACGTCAACGGCGATGGAGCACCGGACCTCACCGTAATCAAGAAGGACGGCCGAGAAAGCTGCCGAGCCGCCGATCTCGATTTCGACGGCCGCATCGATATGTGGAGCTACTTCGATGAGTCGGGGCGGGTCAGACGGCGCGAGCTCGACTACGACCGCGATGGAAACGTCGACGAGATCCAGCTGTTCAAGGCAGGGGAGATCGCAGAGAAGCATCGTGCTTCTACTCCAGCCAAACGCCTGGACACTTGGGAGTTCTATAGTGGTGGCCGCCTGGTCCGAGCGGAACGGGACTCTGACTCCGACGGTCAGGTCGATCAGTGGTGGGATTTCAAGACCCCCGACTGCCCGTTGATACGCACGGACGCAGATGGGAACGGTCAACCCGATGCGAAAGCCGAGGTCGACTACTGCAAAGAGAGTGGCTACAAACCGCCAGAACAGGCGGCTCCTAGCGTTGCTCCGATGCTTCAGAAGGATACCGCTGCACTCCCCACGGAGACCTCGAACCAACCGGCCAGCACCGAAAAGACAGAGACCGGAGGTTCTGGCGAAGCGGACGCGAAAGCCAAATCCACGAGCTCCACCGACACCGCGCCGACCAAAACCAAGGGCGGCTCCAATGCACCCGGAAAGGACGCCCGATGAACATCGCGCATTATGCCGTTGTGTTGTTGGTGCTCGCGGGGTGCGGCAGAAAGACCGCGACAGATAGACCACCCAGCTTGGGTGACGCGCTAGAGGGCGCGAACGCGGTCGCCGATGACGCATCCCGTTGCGAGTATCGGGGCCGACCGGATCGCGAAGCCAAAGAGAGCGCAGGACTAGGAACTATCCGACCGAATATTAGGCGCGTCTACGCGCTGGTCGGTGAAGGTGATGATCGGCGGCGGGTTCTCTTATGTCGCGAGGTGGACTCGAATCTGGACGGTACGAAGGATGTGGTGCGCACCTTCAATGAGAAGGGCGAGAGCCTACGTGAACTTGCTGACAGTGACTTCGACGGCAAGATCGATACGTGGGTTACCTTCGCGCGCGGGCGCATGGCCAAAGTCGAGATAGACTCCAATCGAGATGGCATCCCTGACGAGTTTCGCTATTACGTGCAGGGCAAACTGGCGCGCATGCAGCGCGACACCAACCGCGATGGGAAAGCCGACGTTTGGGAGATATTCGAAGACGGCTCGCTCAAACGCATGGGGTTCGACGTTGATTACGACGGCCACGTGGACCGATGGGATCGCGATGAAGTTGCCGAAAGGGCTGCTCTCGAACGCGAGCTTGCGGAGGAAGAAAAGCGAAAGCGAGATCAAGCGGCCGCTGCAGCGGAGGCAGAGAAGGCCGCCGCTGAGGCGGCTCCGGAGGACAGCGTGAGCAAGGGCCACGTGAGCCCACGCAAGAGGTAGCCATCGCGGGCGGCGCAGCCTCACTCACCCATCGCGTGAGAGAATCTCGGGGCATAAGCTGCCCAATCGAACGTTGATTACTGGATGAGGCGCCCTGCCGCTGCAGGAACGATCTCAACAGTCGCCGTCCTTCTGTTGCGGTAAGCCGGAGCAGAGCGTCACTCGTAGTAAAGTCATAATGGAACGATTACAGAAGATCCTCGCGCGTGCCGGAATCGC
>JBLNFG010001074.1:0-2934 GCA_050263495.1 Myxococcales bacterium
GTCCGGCAAGACGTCCTTGCCAAAGGCATCCGTGAAGATCGGCGGTTGCCCATAGTACTGCGAGAACGGCGGATAATAGTCGTTCTCATTCGGATGGGAAGCGACGCCGTGCGGGTAATCGGGCGTGGGGAGTTTGTAAGTGTCACCCACGGCGAGAACGCTGATTCGATAACCGTCGCCCAGAAATGGAGGACCGGATTGCTCGTGGTTTTGCTGCGCGTCTTCTCGCCACACCAGGGTGACGAATCCCTCGTACTCGGTACCCACGACCTCAGCCGTACCTTGGTTAAGGTCGACCAACAACCCCGTGTTCTCACTTACAGCCCACCCATTGGTTCGTTCCGCTGCAGCCAGTGCGCGAACCAATCTGGCGAAGCGACCTCGCTGCGTGAAGTGCTGGTCGACGACCGCATTGTACTGAGTAGGAACATAACCGAGGCCACGCGCCAGGCAGAGCGCTTCCTCCGACGTGCAGCTAGGGTCGAGCGGGTTGCTCAACGCTCCAAACGACGTTCCGCCACCGATCATCGGATCGCTCATTACGGCTGCTCCCGCGCTGCTTCCGGTGATGATGATTCCACCCTCGGCTAGCCGCTGCCTCAGTGCAGCCTGAACCGGAGTGTCGTTCCCAGCCGAATCGAGCATCAAATTCACCAACCGAAGCTGATCGCCTCCGCTTAGCCACACGATATTGGCCCACTTCACCTTGGCGACTTCCTCTGGCTCGGACGCGCCATTGGCCCAGGTGCTTTCGTCGACATCCGGGGTGGTTTCGTCGTCCATTGCGGCGATGTGGGCGAGTGTGACGCGCTTCTTAGATACTCCACGTTGTGCCACGGCATCGCGAATGTCGATGAACGTTTCGTACGGGGCACCGTTGGCTGCCGCAATGACCAGCATTCTCACGTGGCGTTTGCCTCCGACCTCCGCGATCAGTCGATCGATGATCGGACTGTCATCGGGGATGTTCCCGCCGGCGATCATCAGCTTTGAGCCAACCTGCGAAGCGGGGAGAGTCGCTTCTGCAGTCAACGCACTGTCGGCTCGTTCGACCTGCTCGAACTGATCCGAAGCCATGCGTCCCTCATCACCCCCTGCATCCGTGCAACCCGCAACGAGGGCCAATATGGAAGCCGCACTGATAAACAAAGTAGTCCGCATAAGTGATCCCTTTCTAGCCGAAATTCCTATACTGATGTGATGGTGCTAGTCGCACGCACTAACGTTTGAACACCTGAGTTGTCCCCTCATTGGGATTGCACAGAAAGGGCGGAAGAGTGAAAGGCCCATCCCTGAGTCTTCCGACGTTCCGCTCTTTCTGTGCCATTTCGTCTGTTGATCGGACTCACCCGCGAAGCAGTCTCGCGATTTCTTCGCTAGGAATTGAGTGGACTTCTCAGCTTGAACACGCCACCTCGCTATCCGATTATTACCCGTGAACGGGGCGCGGATGCCAGACAATTCTCTGACGCATGCCAATTAGGCCAAAATGTGGGTATACGGAAAGCCGTGTTATTCACTGGCGAGGTAAGCTCGGTCGTTGGACGCTTTGTTCGAGCTTCTATCCTGATCCTGAGCGTGGTACGGCCCAAACCGCAGTCGCTGCCGCGTGATGCTCGGAGAAGAGGTCTATTTCTAGGAACGGGGCACTCGCACGAGTTCTCGTGCGTGGCTTGACACATACTATCCATGTGGCAGACGTGGCCCCAGTTGGACAGGATTGCTGTACAAAGCGCACGTCCGTTTTCTTTGAGGCAACAGGCAACATGCTTAATATAGACGGAGTGAATAGGTCCCCCGATCGTGTTAACACTAGTACTGCCAGAGACTTGCGGAAACTGACGGCGGAATTTGCGACGAGTGGCAATAGTCGACTAGGCGCTCTCAGCGCACGCAGACGATTGTCCGCGTGCGCGTTCGTCCTCGCCTTCTTGTGTTGTGCGAAGCTCCGGGCAGACGAAGGACTACTCTCGCCTCAATACGCGACACTTCGTGTGGGGTTTACGACCGAAGAGTTTTCGGCTACAGGTTGGTGGTTGGACGCGGGGCTGCAGCGGCATTGGCCGCTCTCGTCGTTATGGTACGTCACTGGCGAAGTTGCCCTGGCCATAACCCGAGACGCGACAACTCGAACACTCCCATACCGAAGCAGTCCAACCTACCAAGGATCGCAATACGAGCAGACCAGTCATAACCGCAGACTGCTCCTAGGCGTACCAGCACGCGCCGGAATCGGGTTTGGTGGGGATCTTCTCGGCTTTGAGCTAGGTGTGGTGGTTGGTGCGGCCTGGAGCTCGACTAGCTCCGATGTTTGTCCCAACAGATCCGGATTAGCGCCCATGCTTGGGGCTTACGCGGGCCCCGTGGTGCACCTTGGAAGTCGACGTTCGGTCCGCATCGCAGCGCAAATCCAGTCCGTTTCCCCAATCATGCCACGATGCGTGAACACAGGGCAGCCGCAGTTCCAATACGGTTACGCTCCAGAATGGTTCGCGGATACACCCCCCGATCCGGCGTTCGTAACGCAATTGGGGGTTAGCTAGTGAGAGTCTCCCGATGCTATCTGTGAGACGGCCGAATACGCCGGTGAGTACCTCGGGTTCGGTTGCAATTCCCGTCTCGTTTCCACACGGTACGACGCACACCGCCCGACGCACACCGCCCGACGGCACTCTACCAGACGCAACAGGATCCGGATCCTGTTCCTGCTCTGCTGCGCGATGTGACGGTCTCAGCGCTTTTGCTAACGGGATCAAACTGGTTGGCGCTCTAGAAGTTCTCGGGCCAGCGCCGCTCGCTCTCCAGCGTCTGTGCGAGCACGGTCAGTCGCTCCAAATCAAGCTCTGCCAATCGACGTTCCTTGGCGTCATCGAGCTCGATTCCGAGGAGTTGACAGGCTAAGCGCACAGCCTTTCTGAGCCCCTTCGCTTCACC
>JBLNFG010001075.1:0-6315 GCA_050263495.1 Myxococcales bacterium
ATTAGCTCGATGGTACTGCAGGAAATGAAGGTGATTGCCGAAGACTACTTGGGAGAACCCGTCTCCAAGGCTGTGGTCACTGTACCAGCCTATTTCAACGACAATCAGCGCCAAGCAACCAAGGACGCGGGCCAGATTGCGGGCCTTGACGTCATTCGTATCATCAACGAACCCACCGCCGCTTCGTTGGCGTATGGATTTGGAAAAGGCTTCGACAAGACCATCATCATCTATGATTTGGGCGGCGGCACCTTCGATGTGAGCGTGCTCGAGATTGGCGCTCACGGGGTGTTCAAGGTCATTGCCACCACTGGGGATACGTTCCTTGGCGGCGAAGACTTCGACCTCAGAATCATTGACTGGCTCGTCGAGGGGTTTCTCGAGGACCACGGGGTCGATCTCCGTCAAGATCGAATGGCACTGCAGCGGCTTCGCGACGCCTCGGAAAAGGCAAAGTGTGAGCTATCTTCGGTCAACGACACCGAGATCAATCTGCCCTTCATCATCTCGACTGGTCGTAATGAAGCGCTCCACCTGCAACGAAGCCTTTCGCGCAACGTATTGGAGACACTCACCAGCGATCTTATCGATCGGACGATCCAGATCACCAAACAGGCTTTTGTCGAAGCTAAGTTGACGAGCCGAGATATCGACGAAACCATCCTGGTCGGCGGTATGACGAGAATGCCGGCGGTGCAGCGAGCCGTAGCCCAACTATTCGGCAAAGAGCCCGGCCGCGGGGTGCATCCGGATGAGGTGGTTGCGTTGGGAGCTGCGATACAGGGCGCCGCCTTGGTGGAGGATCGCCATGAGATGATTCTGCTCGATGTCACCCCACACGCGCTTGGCATTATGACGGTGGGGGCCCATTTCGAGGAGCTCATTCCGCAGAACACGACCGTACCCACGAGCCGCACCAAAATCTTCACCACCAGCCGGGACAATCAAACGGCGGTCAAGATCCTGGTGCTGCAGGGTGAGAATCAAAAGGCCGACGACAACGAATTGCTCGGTGAGTTCGTGCTTACTGGTCTTAGGCGCGCGGCTAAGGGTCAGGTCGAAATCGAGGTGGCATTCGCCATCAACACGGACGGCATCGTAAGCGTCAACGCAAAGGACCTGGAGACCGGACAAGCGCAATCAATTCAAGTAACAGCGACCAGCGGCCTTACCTCGGATGAAGTCCAGAGCATGATGCGCGACGCTGCAGACTATATGGTTGAGCGTCGCTCCGACGAGGCATTCGAGGGTGTACGTCAAAACATCGAGACCTTGGTTAGTCAGGTTGAGGCGATGTTCCCAGACATCGAACGGATCGTGGGCGGTTCGGATTTTGGCCGAGACGCACTCGCGAAGGCTAAGTCCGTCGTGTTTCACGCGCGCGATGCAGTGGTGCGCAAGGACGCTAACGTATGCAAGGAGCAGCTGGAGATGCTCGAACGCACCATTCGCATGTTCAAGGGAGTTGTCACGCGAGGAATGTGAATATTTCGGCTGAATTCATGTCCAAACCGAAGTCCAATCCGCCGATTCATAGCTCGGGCCGCCGTCCGTTGGACTCGATCGATTCGCTGCATCCTAGTTCACTTCCGCCAGAACTCGGTTCGCTCGATATGGCCTGGGACGATGATCCAAGTTCAGTCGCATCGATTGACTTGTTGCAGAACTCAGACTTGATGGACATCGAAGCCGACGCGAACGAGCGAACGACGGCCGTCCCAGACATCCCAATGGACCAATTGGTTCGGTCCACCATGGCCGAAGCCGATGCTCGGGAGTCAGGGTATAGGCCAGTCGCCGCGGAGGTCCTTCCCGGTGCGGTTGAACCGCCTAGAGTAGCCACGGCTGGCGCTCAAGCGCGATTCCCTAGCTCGAGCGATGCTGCTTTGACCTCTCAAGACTCTGCCGCAACTAGTGGTGGCGCGTTGGCTCGGACCAAAGGCTATCACATGGCGGATCGGCGCCTACCGCAGTTTGGGCACGAGAGAACGATGGAGACGGGCATAGCGGAACCCGCATCAAGCAACGAGAAACCGCCCGCCAGCGCGACGCCGCAGCAACGCTCGCCTTCTCCATCAACGGAACCCGCTCCCCGTTTGGAGAGCAGACTGACCTCACCTCCGACCATGCGTCGGGGGGACACTGGGCAACTGCGCAACCAGATGAAAGACTGCTACGCAACGGGCGACTTTTCTGGAGCGCTAGAGTTCTCGGAAGCGTTGCTCCACACGGATCCGGGTGATCTCGAGGCCCAACGATTCGTGACGAGTTGCCGTGACGTCCTCACGCAAATGCTGCTCAGTCGAATTGGCTCATTGCAGCAGCACGTCCAAATGGCTCTGAGTGCCGATGAACTGCGTTGGCTGAATCTGGATCATCGCGCCGGTTTCCTGCTCTCGCTCATCGACGGAACACTGACCGTTGAAGAGTTACTCGATGTCTCAGGAATGGCGCGGCTAGAATCGCTCCGAATCATCTCAGCACTGCTTGACCAGCGAGTCCTGCGGCTCTACGCCGAATGAGTCGTCTGATGGCTATGCACGTGCGCTGGCCCTACTGTTGGGTGCTGGTTCCGCTGTCTCTAGCAATAGAAAGCCGAGCAGTGGCCGCGGACAGCGCGCTCTCGTGCGTTGGTCAAGATTCGCCTATAGGCGCTCCCAGGTCCGTTGCCTCGTATCGCATTGCGGCAGCGCTTTCCCCTGACGAACACGTCGTCAGTGGCCAAACCCGAATCAATTGGGTCAACCCAAGCCGTACTCCCACGAATGAGCTTTACATTCATGCCTACATGAATGCGTTCTCGCAGCCTAAGTCACGCTTCCTGCGAGCACCCACGGGAAGTCGCTCTGCCTTCAGTATGCCATCTGCATATGGCAGCATCCGCATCACTCGGCTGGTGGCAGTGGATCGAAGCGAGCTAGATCTACTCCCTGCGCTGGAGAAGCATACATCGGGTGATCCAGATGACGCGACGGACCTACGCCTCGCTCTCCCGTTCGAGATTAGCCCTGGAGAGTCGTTGCAGCTCGAAATTGGGTTCGTGACCAGACTTCCTGGATTGATTGAACGCGCCGGCTTCTCGGGATCGTTCCATGCAGTCACGCAGTGGTTTCCCAAAATCGCATTGCTCGACCAGACTGGCATCTGGCGGCACTTTCCGTACGAACCGCTTGCTGAGTTCAGTAGCGATTTTGGCGACTACGACGTCACACTCGAGGCGCCTGAAGGGTTTGTGATCGCGGCTCCAGGGCAAAGAACACTCAGGAACACCGAGAACGGTCGGCAACGCGAGCACTACTGCGCCAACGGCGTGCACGACTTTGCCTGGTTCGCGTGGGACCAATTCGTCGAGTCAGTCGAGCGCAGCGGTTCGGTCGAGATCCGCCACTATGCCCCCCCAGGTCAAACGGAGAATAGCCGGAGAACTGCAGACGCGATTCGCTTTGGTTTAGAGTATTACGGAACGCAATTCTTCCCCTACCCGTACCGAAATCTTACGGTAGTGCATCCCCCGGACAACGCCCGGGCCGCCGGGGGAATGGAGTACCCTCAGTTGATCACGACCGGAGGCCCTTGGTACCTGCCCTACCTCGGGTTGCGCGCCGTTGAGGCGGTCACGCTTCATGAGCTCGCTCACCAATGGTTCTATGGAATAATCGCCTCGGACGAGTTCCTAGAGCCGGTACTGGACGAGGGCCTCGCGAGTTGGGCCGAAGTAGACGCGCTTACGGCGCGCTTCGGCGCGTCCTCGATGATCGGCGCTGGTTGGGTGACCGTGTCGGAGAGTGGAATCAGGCGCGAACTAGCGCGTGCGTACACCCGGTGCGGACCACTTGACCTGCGGGCGTCAGGATTTGGCAGCTTCGGCGCAATAGCGGGGCGCGTCTACGCACGCTTTCCGACCCTGCTCGAGACTATTGCTCGCGTCTACGGTCGTGCGCCACTTGAACGAGCCCTGCGCGCTTACGCCGTACGCCATCGTTTCAAGCATCCCGTCGGGTCCGATTTCTTGCAGGCCATGCACGAGCATCTACCGCCGACTGCCTCGAGGGCGCTCTCAACCGCGCTTCTCGAGGACGCGTGGGTGGACTACGCAGTGCGCGAAATTTCGTCGCCATTGGTGTCTGGTACCGGGCTTTTTGCCAACCGCATCCGGCTGGAACGCCGAGGAACGCTCACCTTCCCCACAACGCTAGAGGTCGAGTTTTCCGACGGTAACACGGTACGGCGACATGTCGACGCAGTGGAGTCCACGACTTGGCTCGAGTGGCCGCACCGAGTCCCGGTAGTAAGGGCAACCATTGATCCCGATCATCTGATCACCATTGATGACGACCTGGGTAATCAGACGCTGCGCATCAATGGAGTCTTGCCGCGGGGCAGGCTTGCAACTGCCCTACAAGTGGCGCTCTCAACCCTATGGGCACTCGGATGGCCATAACACGGAGCGACGGCGACACGCGAAGCGCCATGATTCTTCGCTTGGAGTTGGTTGTCTCTCTTTGGGTCGGGCGGCTATTGCTCATCTGGGCGCTACTCTGGCCAGTCTATAGGCTACTCGGCTCGAGTTCGTTCCTACAGTCGACCGATGCTGACGCCCAACTATTCACGTCAGGTGCGGAACAGTTGGTCATTTTGGCCAGGGCTCAGGCGCAACCGATGGCATCACTTCTTCCAGCGCTGACGCTCTTGGCCGCGATCGCCGCGGGCTGTGCCCTGCTTGCTTCGAGTATGAGCTGGGTTTCGCTCTACCACTCCTACTCCATTCGCGATCCCAGGCTGTGGAAGGATTGCCTGTCGGTTCTCCCTAGATTTGCCGGCATTGGCACCGCGCTGCTAGTTGTTCTCTCCGGATTGGTGACGGTTTGGTGGGAACTCTTGCCCATCGTTGGCAATGCGCTGGTGCCACTCTTCGGCGAACGCCGCACTGATCTCTGTCAGTTGCTCATCCTTGCACTCTTGGGCACAGCGCTCGGAGCGAGCTTTGTGGTCGCAGACGTGATTCGGGCAGTGTCGCTCGCAGCACCCGCACTAGACCTGCTCGAGTCTGCACGCGCCGGGCTGAGGTTGTTCCGAATCCGGCTCATCCCAGTCAGCATACAAGCCGGTTGCCGATTCTTCGTTGGCGTAATGCTGCAGGTGGGCAACATCTGGCTAATTGCTCGTCTCCGATGGCTTGCGAGTGCCCACCCGTATTGGCTCTTGGCTTGTCTGACTACCGAGGCCGCGGCGATCAGCGCTATTTGGCTACGCTTGAGCTGGATGGCGTGGCTCTGCAATCTGGTTGTTACAATGCAGCCTCGACCCGCTAGCCCAGAGTGTCCGCAATGACAGCCCGGGACTTGCTGCCAAGAGCTTTCTTATAGATCTGCAACATACGCCGTGCAGGCCGTTCCCAGCTGCAGTCCTGTCTCATCACGCGGCGTCGCAGGCGCTGAAAGTTCGGATGATAGAACGCCGCATTCGCTCGCATCACGGCCGCGGATAGGGCCTCACCAGTGGGCTCGCCGAAAAGGAACCCCGTCCCGGTTTCGAGTGCTGCATCGCAGTCGACGATTACGTCGCGGAGTCCGGGCGAATTGAGCGCCACCACCACGGCGCCATACCTTTGCGAGGCGATATGATCGACGCGACCGCCCAGATGTCGGTGGGGGCACACGACAAAGTCCGCGGCGGCAAAGGCACGATGAAGATCGTCCTCGCTCTTGTACGTGCAGTGCACCGCCGCTCCGGCGCGGCCAGAGATGCGCTTCTTCAGCTCGGCGATGAGGTACGGCGAATCATTCGCCATCGACCAGATCCCAATTGAGAGCGGCTGTTCGAGCAATGAATCCATCGCGCTGATAACTAGGTCGCCCCCCCCATCCTCGGTAATCGGACCGGGAAACATCACGAAAGGTCTGCCGTCGAGTTCCAGCCCGATCTCACGCAGGACCGCCGTTTTCGTTGCGATCTTGGCGGTCGAGTCTTCCGCATCGTAGCGGGAGGCCAAGCACGGGTTCGTCGCCGGGTTCACGCGGGAATAGTCCACACCGGGCTGAACCGCGCAGATGGCGCGGGATTGATCGCTGAACCAAGATCCTAGCCCCATTGCATCGCCGGACTGGGCGAGAAGTTCGACGTGGCTTTCCGAAGGTACGACGATTCCGTCGGCGGCCAGGATCCCGCCTCTCAACGATGAGAGGTTCTCGCCATGCCGCAGCGACTCGAGCTTAAGCAGATCGGACTCGAGCGCCGCTCCGATTCGACGGTCGAAACTACCTGTTCGCCTCTGGTCGTGGATGGTCAGAATCACTGCGGGAGAACCAGACTGAA
>JBLNFG010001076.1:0-3021 GCA_050263495.1 Myxococcales bacterium
CGGACGAGTCGAAATAGTGGATCCTTTGCCGGGTTGATCTGACCCACGCGGAGTGCGTCGGCACGCTCTTCGAGTGCCACTTGCGCTTCTGCCAGGGAATTGGCGAGGTTGGTCTGCGCAAGCATCGTATCGAGCACGCTTTGCTGGATGTGTACCCGAAACTGCGCGAGATCGATGTATTGCTTCTTGATGTTGGCTTGCGCGTCAATTTCCTCAGCAGCTTGCGCCTGGCGCTCGAAGTGCATCTGCTGGGCGGTTTGGAGTTCTTGCCGTTCCAGCGCTAACAACGCCTTCTGCGCCTCTAGGATCCCCATTGGGACGGCGAGCGCGGCCGGCGCGAAGCCGTTCCCGATGTTAGCCGCATTGAGCGAAGTCAGCACTGCCTGAGCTGTGTTGATCGCCCCCTCCTTCCAGGTGATAGTCTCGAGCTGCCGCCCTTGCGCGTCAATGAACCTCAGATTCTCTTCGTGGAGCTGAAACTTCTCCTTCATCGTTCGCCAATCGATTGCGATCTTGTCCTTCATGGCCTGCAGTTGGGTCTCTGCGCCTTTGAGTGCCAATTCGCTGGCAGCGATCTGCGACCGCACGGCGGCCACTTGCCCCTCCGTCGTTCCGCAAGCGGACACATCGAGCGAGTCCTGGGCGTTCTTCACGTCGAAGTTCTTGCCGCATAGCAACTTGAGGCGGTCGTCGTACTGGGCTTCGAGCTGCTGTGCTTGATTGGCGAGGTTGTAGTCCGTCTCGCGCGTGGCCTTGCTCGCTTCGACGTAGGTGGACTCGAGTTCCGAGTAGAGACCGATTTGCCCATCGGCAATCGAGAGCATTTGCTCGAAGTTGTTCTTGCCCTTGAGGGCATCCTTGGGATCGAACACGAAGGGCACGAAGCTGTCGGGCACGCCGAATACCCCCGTCCCTTGGAGGGCCGCCCCGAAGGCGGCGTCGTAGGGGCCGAGCAGCCCGCTCGACTCTGCCCCCACCGTATCTGGTACCGGCGCCCAACGTTCGAAGAGCACATTCAGGGCTACGCCTTCGAGTAACGCCTCCACGGCGCTCGATTGAGCGACCGAGCGCCGCCCCTCGACTGAGTCAAGAAGCTCGAGCGCGTTCAGACGCGTGCGCTCGGCGTCCAGATCGCGCAGGGTGCGTAGCAGCTTCGACATGGCCCGCGCCGCCGGATAGTCCACGTAAGGTGGCGTCGCCGTGGAGTCTGTGCCAGCTGCGATGGACGGTGCGAGCCTGCGAAGACCTTCGAGCACCGACGGCTGGTAGATCCACTGCACGGCTCGATTCAGAGCAGTCGTCGCGTCGTCGTAAGCTGCGCGCTCTTGTTGGACCTTCAGTGACCCCGCAATAGCGGAATCAAGCGCCTGCATCATGCGCTCGCGGGCAACCAGCAGGGGAGGACTGATGGCTCCATCGACGAGCTTATTGAGTGCAGCTCCGGTATCGGCACCCGCGTCACTCACATTCGATTGAGCGGCGAGTTGCATCCCGCATTCGACGAGCGGGACAATGCCACAGTGTGCCGCTGCCAGGGCGTGAACGGCGGCTAGCGATGTTGCACTCAGGCTCTCGGCGCATTCCGTTGCTAATTGTGAATAGGCGACTGGCGACGCTCCCGCGTGCGTGTCGAATAGCGGCAAGACGTGTTGCCCGTAAAGGGACTCGCCGAGGCACTTGGCGCGCGTCACTTCGTCGGCATTCGCCCATGACACCTCGGGGCAAACCTCAGAGTTGTCACAGTCACCCCAGCCGGGAATGATTCGGGATAGATCGCTGGCCGCGAGCGTTACCGACGGTTGGGCACTCCCCGGGGCGAGCGGAGTCATCCCGTTACGCCCCTCGTACGCAAGCATGATCGTGCCTGTGGTCGTGGCGGGCTGCACGAATAGCCCACTGATGCGCTCCTCGAAGGTTCCCCTCCACCCGCCGCCTGCGGTGGGCTTCATCCTAAGCGTCAATTGTCGACCGATGTCGCGACCCAAGTGGTTGCGCTCCGCGCCATACGTCTTTGGAATCCGTTGCGATATCGTCAACGTGAGGATTTGGCCCGAAATGGCACCGGCCCCCGTTGCAGCAACCATTCCATTGGCGGCGTCTTCAGGGAATAACAGGGAGGCGCTCGGATCGATCCACGACAAGACCCCAGCCGAAGACTCACTCAAGGCGATCCGCACGCGCGCGTCGCCGAGTCGGACATGGCCGTCGTTGTAAGAGAGTGCGCCGCGGTACATGCCGCTCAGGCCCGCGTGCAGATTTGCGGGCACGGTCGCTTCTCCGAGTTCCGTGAAGATGCGCACCGACCCCGCAACGTCTTGGTTCACGAACTTTGAGCCATCGACGTTGATCGACACCGTGCCGGTTCCAGTGAACTCGCCGCGCGGCACACCGACCGACAGATGCGGCCCCTCGACTTCGACGCGGTAGCGCACGGTCGTCTTGCTTGAGCTGCTGAGCACGATCGGCAACGCTGTGTCCTTTTCAGAGAGCACCTTCACAGTCGTCGTTGCGGAGAACGCCCCTTTGAACTCGCCCGACGGACTCGGATCGGTATCGGGTGCACTAGAACTCAGGCACCTACCGCGCTTCGAGCATGCGAGATTCGCGTCACAAGGCAGAGCACTGTTGCACATCTGAACGCACTCGCCGAGATCGCAGTGAGCACCCGATGGACAGTCCGCACTCACGATACAACGCGACGACCCGTCGACGCGGGCAGGAGGTGCGGACATTGTTGCGGCTGGTAAACCCGCAGCACCGGCGATGCTGAGGCCCCGCGACGCCTGGTCACCAGAGGTGGGATTTTGGTGCATGTCACGCGCCAAAGCTGGACCGCCTGCAACAGTGCTTGCTGTGACGGAATCGTCCGAGGCACCACCACCGCACCCGATCAACATCGGGATGGCAGCCAAGACGCGAGAACACGATCGAAAGGAATACTTCGTTACACGGGTCATCGTCGCTCCTTGATTTGATGACGCTTCACATCGCCGAGGCGTCGACTTCGTTGCTGCTGATGCC
>JBLNFG010001077.1:0-7688 GCA_050263495.1 Myxococcales bacterium
GTCGCTCTGCGCTTGCAGCTGGCCGCTTTGCCCCCACGCCTGAACTCACTTGCGGCGCGCGGATGATTTCTCTGTGAAGCGTTGGATGCGACCGTAGCGCAGGTAAAGAGGGTCGAATACGAGCAAGTGCAGACGTGCGACGAGCCAACCCACTAAGGACATCCCCAAACCAACCGCGATGTTTCCAAACGCATCGCGCCACCGACTCGAACGCAGTGACGGCGCGGGACGCCGCGTTAGCCAGGCATAGAGCGCGTTTCCGAGCACGATGACACATGCAAGGACCACGCTTCCAGCGGCTACGTAGGAGATTACCTGGAACCCCCGGCTCAATCCTTTCCAGTCCAACCGATGCTGGTGCAGCGCGGCCGCGACGCCCGCAACCACCAAGACAGGTAACGTCCACTTGAGCCCGATGAGGAGTGGTGAAAGTGACCAGACTTTGAAACCTGAAGCGCTCGAGACACTAAGCAGTTTGAGAAGCCGTCGTTGGCGCGATCCCGTCGTCATCGCCGCGTAGATTGAGTAGAACTTCCAATCACCGTAGGGCACATCGGGAAAGCCCTCGACGGCAGGGGTCGAACCGCGGAACTGCTCTGCCGCCATTCGATACCCGCTGGTCATGAGCGCGTAAGCTTCTGCTTCTGAAAAGGAGTCCAGATCAGTGCGAACGGCAGCCAATTTAGCCTGAATCTCAAGCGGGATGCCGTAACCAGCCAACGGGTCCGCGGTGGAGCTGGTTTTCAGTCCCGGCTCATACTCGTCCGAGCGCTTTTGAGACGGCGGACAGCTTCTCCAAGCGAGCGCTTTGCCAACGAGCTCGTGCTTGAGGTGAACGAACATGAGCCCGCGAAGCTGATCGGATTGGCGTCGCAATGAGATCTCGCGAACCTGAGCTTCGCGAACCCTCTCCTGGAGAATTGCGTTCGCTCGCAAGGGTACCCCAACGGCACTCGCCGACGGCACGTCCTCGGTTGCCATCTGCCCGCTACCGTCACTGATCAACATCACCGAACAGTCTTGCTCGTCGAGACTCGCGATTCCCTGGTTGTCACTAACCCCTCCATCAACGAGTCGCACGCTGATGCGCCGCGCGCCTTCGTCTGCATAGATGTTGTCTAGAACAAACGGCTCGAACAAGCCGGGAACACACGAAGAGGAGGCAACCGCCTGACCCAGGGTGAGAGCCAACCCCTTTGGTGCGTCCTGGTAACGGAACCTGCGCAGTCGGTTGTTGCGGTCAACCGCCGCGTCGATGGGCATGGGTGGCTCACCTGTATACGTCGCCGTGAATTGCCAGTTGTGTCCCGTGTTCAACGCACAAGCATTGAGCACCAGGATTGGGACCTTATTATCGCGACGCCAATTGTCCCAGCGTGGGTTGAACTCGCGCTGCCGATAGCCGTCTGATTCGAGCGGCGCAACCACCAGATCGCGCAGCAAGCGACGCTTAACCTCGAGCGGGCGCCCGCGTTCGTCGAGCTCCGGTATTTGCGCGTACAGTTCGCGCTCATAGAGCTCCGCCAAGCGCGTGGCTCGGGAGTAGCCGGCTCGGAGCAGCATCTTCAGATTCGCGGTAAAGTCGGCGGACACGCGGGTTCGTAGATTTCGCTGAACCCCGGATAAAAAGTCGTGCTCCAGCCGCTTGACGAGTTGGACGTAGTCGCTCGTCTCAATCTCCTCGTCGGTCTTCGTCTGTAGGAGATTTCGAAGCAGCAGATAATAATAGGCTCCGACAATCGAGCCGCCTGAGACGCAGGAGATGACCTCGACGTGACGAAGCAAACCGATCTCTGCCAAGCGTGCCAACACACCAATATGGAAGAGCGACGCCCGAAACCCGCCACCGGAAAGCGCTAGCCCAAATTTGCCACGAAACGCGCTCAACACCGCTTTTCGATCGCCACCAAGGAACTCTCGCAGCAACTGTGCGGCCTCGGATTGCTCGAATGTGGCCTCGGAGATTTTGTCCGACTCGCCTTGCGGACTCGCCCCTAGGTTCTGGATGCGCGCCAAGTGAGCGAGCTGGCGCGCCGTCGATTCGTATTGCCAGCTTGGAACGCGAAGCCCCACCGAAGATCGATTCTCGAGTGCCACGCGTAGCCCTGCCGCTTGAGGTCGATCGATGAGCCACTCCGCCGCTTCGGCATAGCGATGAAGACCAAAGTACGCCTCGGCCACGGTCGCGTAGTACCACCACTCGTCACGCAACCAGCTGTATTCGGCCCGTTCTTCCAAAGCGGGAAGGGCTCGCGTGAGATCTTCGCGGATGAGCCGAGCGCGTTCCCGATAATCATCGAGCAGCGCGTGCTCGAGCCCGCTTTTCTCGCGTTGATGTGCCAGCAGATCGAGGATGAACGCGGCATTGATGCCGGCGCTGCCGAAGTCTTTACTGGAGTCGACCCCCAGCGCAGGGTGGGCGCGCAAGTATGCGAAAAGGTCGTCTCGCGCTTCTGCGGGCGCGCCGGACGCGTATCCCCGCAGATAAAACTGCAAGGCTTGCTCGAGATGTTCGCGCCGTCCGTCGTGTTCCCACCTGCGTTTATGGATGGCCCCTGCAATGCCCAGGGAGACGGGATCAGTCGAGCTCTTCAGATCTTCCAGGCGGCTGAGCACCTCGAGCGCCCGAGCCAGCTTCCATTCGAGTGGAAGATCCGGATCCTTAGAGATACAGAAAGCCGCCTGCTGAAAGATCTTCCGGTAAAGGGCCGGGGCGCTCGGCTCTTCCACCAATTCGCAAGCCGAGACCAGCAAGCGCCTCGCGAGTGCAAAATCACCATATTGCTTCAAGCTCTCTGCCAGCTCGAACAGCTCCTGCGGCGCGGCTTGGCCCGCATTTGTCAGCAATTCGAGGGCCCGAGCGTGGTCCACGTCGAGACGGCGGGCTCGAACCTGCTCGGCCAGTTCCTCTTCGTCGTGCTTTGCGAGCTGGCGCTCAAGCTCGCCGGCTCGCTTCGTGTTGAGCTGCCCTCCATTAACGTAGGCCTCAGCGTCCTCCCTATCCTGCTCGGGCAACCATGCTCTGGGTTTGACTCCGGCCTTTCTCGGAACTGAACCTGATCTGCGATAGCGTGAGCCCGAGTATGGCCCCGGAGCAGCTATCGAATTCCGGTGTTCCGCGCCCCTCTCATCGCTCATTGCCCCTCGTCTCCTGTGCTCGAACCCTCCACGATAGGCCGGAGAGTCTATGCGCTCTTCCGCATCACATGCAACCGGCGATGAGACAAGGCCTACGCATCGCGCGTCCGCAGACCTCGGTGCGTCCTCGGGACAGGTGCGACTGCGACTTTAGTTGATGCGCCGGATTCTGCTCGCGCCGGCGCTCCACCTCGCGCCGTCCGAGCCTCTAGGGTTCTGGTCCGTATGAACTCTCTATTAATAGAGGAGTGCCTTGCGTGCAGATGCAGAACCGTCGACCGTGCGAAAGGTCAGTCGCTTCGCGGCCTCCGCGAGTGCACTCTCGCCTGCGAGAAAAAGGGTTCTGCGGTTCGTGCTGTTTTTTTGCAGCGAGCGCAGCTGGGCTCGTGACTGCGACGGACAGGCAAAATCTGGCGGCGGCGGTTAATGAAGTCGTGCATGGCCGGGGCACTCGCGAGCCAGCCCTCGGATTTGCGCCGAGGCATTGGTTGGCTTGTGCGGCCCAATCACGCCCTTTGGCGCTTACGTCGCTCGTAAAAAGTCTGGCCGCCTTTGGCGCCCCTGCGTGGGACGGCTGCGCCGCCGCAGCACAGCTCATTTCCTCGGGGTTTCACCGCGAACCCGTGGCCGCCTGGTACCGCCGTGGAGTCACGGTGCTGTCGGCAAACGACATTCTGACGGGCGAAGCTAGCGCGTTATTCTGACGGGCGGAGCTAGTGCCGCTCGCCGAAAGTCCAGCCGGACTTTCGGCGCCGCTGCGCGGAGCGGCTTCGCCGCTGCGGCCCTCCTCGTTTTCTCGGGGTCTCACCCCGAACCCCGCGGTCGCTGCGCGCCCGCCTAGTGCCGCCGTGGTGCAACGGTAACTGCCGGCACTTCTTCTGGCGAGCGGCACTAGCGCGTTCTCGATTACGCACTTGTTCGGCTCGAGACGGGTTCGGCGAAACTCAAGTTAGGCGCGATCATTCTTACGCGGTCGTCGCCTGCGTCGTCGAGATCGACCGCATTCAAAGGAGCCGACGGCGCCCAACCAAGAGCGAAACGGCCCGAGTCGACCCCAGCGGGCGTGCGCTGAGCGATTCAGTCGCGGCCGCATACCGATCAGCCGCGCCGGGACGGCGGTTGTGCGCGCTGCAGCATGTCGTTCGAAATGCCGTCTATCACGCTGTTTCGCTGCATCGAGAGCGCGACTCTCTCGTGCTGGACGGCGATTATAGAGCATCGAGCGAGAATCGCGCGCGATTGACGAGCGTGCCATGTCACCGCAAAAGTCAATAAGTTCCTGCCGATGCGAGCCACTTTCGAGTCTCAAGCTTGTTCGTCGACCCAGATCTGCGAGGGACACTACTGCGCAAACGAATCCACACCTGTGCTCGTCCTACGGGGGGCTCCGCAGACGGCCCAAAACGACGGGCTCGAATGCACACTTTGTGATCCGTTGCATCGCATTGAGTGTATAAAGTTCCGGCGCGTGACTGTGTCTGGACTATCCGTCCACGAGGAGGAGCGATGCTACGAAATCCCGGCTACCATCGAATAACACACGGAAAACCCGTGAATTTAGCGTTTCACTTAGTTGTCCTGCTTTATGCTGTATCGTCGCAAGCGGCAGATCCTGCCCCAGCTGCGAACGCCCCCCAGGCCAAGCGCGCAACTCAGCAGAAGGTGACTCTTGCTGCGCGGCCCGCCCAACCCGCGGCTAAAGCGGCACAGGCTGCTGAATTGCCGCCGCTTTCGGACACGCCCGCAGCAACGCCTGCGCAAGCTGGTCCAGCCCAACCCGCACCAGCAGTGCCTGCACAGGCTGCCCCAACTCAGCCCGCACCACTGCAGCAGCCAGGTGCGCAACCGGCCCCCGGAGCCGCACAACCGGCACAGCCCGCCCCTGCAGAGGCAGCCCCGATGCAGCCAGGCAGTGACTTGCCGCCTCTGGATCCGACGGCCCCTGGAGTACAGCCTGCCGCACCGGCAGCAACTCCGCCGACCACGCCCTTGGATGCCACTGGTGCCCAACCGCCAGCAGCTGCCCCGCCAGCTGAAGCGGCACACATGGAGCCCCCTCCCAGTGACATGCCGCTCGACGAAGGTGCGGTACCGCCTGAGGAAGAAGAAGTTGTGCGCGTCACGGTGGACCGCCGTGAAAAGGACGTGCAGGACTACGCGGGTTCGGCAAGCGCCATCGGTCAGGCAGATCTCGACCGCACAGGCGTGGCCACGGTTCGTGAACTGTCGAGTGCTACCCCCTACGTCCACATCGGTACGCAGGACGGTAACACCGAGGTTTACATCCGCGGCGTCGGGTCGAACAACAACACCGAGCTCGGTGACCCCGCAACCGCAACCCATATCGACGGCATCTACATCCCACGTCCTCGTGGCGTCGGCTCGATGCTGTACGACTTGGAGCGCGTCGAGGTGAACCGTGGTCCGCAGGGCACCTTGCGCGGCCGAAACGCCACCGCAGGGTCGCTTAACATCATTACTGCGAAGCCGAAGCTGAAGGAGTTCTCCTCTGAGGCGTCGGTTCAGTTCGGTAATTACGCCCAGCACCTGCTCCGCGGAATGATCAACATTCCGATCGGAGAGACCCTCGCCCTGCGCCTCGCGGCCTATGGCGAAACGCACGATCCGTTCTACAAGAACGGTGGGCCTACGACTCACCTCCGCGCCACTGAAGACGCAAACGTGCTGTCGTACCGCGCTGGCTTGAAGTGGGAGCCCAGCAAGAGGGTCACCGTCTTGCTGCAGCATGACCGAACCCAAGAGACGGGTACTGGCTGGTCTGGTTCAGACTACGCTCGCGCTCTGCAGTCCGGACTCCTTCCGCAGGAAGTGCCGGATCCCCGCGCCGTCATCTTCCGTGGTCCACAGGCTCGTATGGAGCAGGTCCACTGGGGTATCGGCGGTAACCTGACGTTCGATCTGGGCCCAGTCATCATCGACTACTTGGGCAGCTACCGTAAGATCGACTACTTCCAGCGGACGGCGGGTAACTCGGGCGTCAACTTCAATGGCGCTCCGCCCGCAGACATCGACAACTGGTCCACGTCTTGGTTTGACACCAATTCCAAGTCGCTGATCCAGGAGCTTCGGTTGTTCGCGCCTGACAAAGAGCGTCTGCGTTGGACGGTGGGTGGCTTCTTCTTCCAGGAGTGGCAGCGCACCGGGTTCGCAACGGTCCAGGACAAGAGCACTGGGTACGCCGGCGTCGAGTACACCATGCCGCACATGGTCAGTAATTCGTGGGCCGGTTACGCAGACGCGACATTCGACATCCTGAAGACTCTGCGCGCCACGGCAGGCCTTCGCGTCACAACCGAGCACAAGGAGCGTACCGGCGTTGGGTACAACTACAACTTCAGCAATCCGACCGGCGAAACCTTCCGGTTGGGCACTGAAGGGTTCCGCTACGGCCTGCGCGAGGGACGCTCGGACTTCTTCCCGGGTGGTCAAGCTGACCCGAACGGTGACTATCTGAATGGCGTGGCAGCGTTCGGCGTTCGCGACACGTTGCCCAGGCTGATTCAGCAGGGAGCCGTTCTTGATCAGACCCAGCTCAACCGACAAGACGGTAAGTACGATGGCAGCTTCTTCGACTGGCGCTTGGGCGTTGATACCGATCTGACGCCGGACAATCTGCTCTACGCCATGTTCTCGACGGCGCACAAGTCGGGTGGCTTCAACGACCAGATCCGCCTGCCGCAGAACAGGGGCTCGGTCGCGCCGACGTACAATCCGGAAACCCTGTACTCCACGGAAATTGGTAGCAAGAACAAGTTCCTGAACAAGAAGCTGACGGTCAACGCTTCTGGGTTCTGGTACGAGTATCGCGATATGCAGTTCCAGGTAGTTCAGCAGATCGGTGCTGAGCTGATCCCGCCTGGCGGAGGCACTCCTCCGGCATCAGCCGTTCGCTTCAACGCCGCTCGCTCCCGCGTGCTCGGCCTTGAGACGGACGCGTCGATGCAATTGCCAGCCGGCTTCGTCGCTGGCTTGGGCCTCATGCTCCTCGACTCGCGATTCACCGAGGGCGTGGTCAACGACACGCGACTGAGTTGGGATCCAACCCAGCAGGTCAAGGTCGATCTGAAAGATCGCTTCCTGACCCGTTCACCGGTGTTGAGCTTGAACTACTCGCTATCGCATTCGTTCAAGACCAGCGTCGGCATGTTCGACTGGCTGCTCCACGCCCAAACCAAGACGAAGTATTACATGACTCCGTTCAACAGTGAGGGCTATGACACGCAGGGCAGGTTTGCCCCGATCCTCAGTGACGTTGTCCCGAGCTTCACTCGCTTCGACGTTGCTGCTGGTTGGGCACGCCCCGAAGGCGACGTGCGTATCGACGCGTTCATCAACAACGTGACCAACGTCACCTACATGACGTCGATGATCGCGCAGCCCGGACAGAACCAGCGCTTCTTCAATGCACCACGGCAGATGGGCGTCCGCCTCTCGCTCTACTTGTGAGAGCTAGAACCGGCTGAAGCCCTAGAACAGAGCTAGCGCAGTTGTTGGTCGTGCAATACCGACCGTGCAACTGCGCTAGTTGC
>JBLNFG010001078.1:0-10845 GCA_050263495.1 Myxococcales bacterium
CTGTGAGACTCACACTCTGCACTCCTTTACCCAACTGACGCCCATCGCAACGCAGTAACGACAAATGTGGGTGCATTCTCGGGTGCTCGAGATGCCGGTGTCGGTAACGCACATACCGAAATTCGTGTGATAGTTGCGGCGGTAGCGCCAACGCGCCAAAGCTTCCATTGGGTACACGAGTAGTTCAATTTCAATATGCTACCGCTTGTCGACAGCTACGAAGACTACAAGAGCTCAGTTCAGCCCACGCTCACTGCTCGTGTGAGTCTCAGATTTCCACTGTCGGAAGATATGCTCCTTATCAAGCAGTGGCTCGAGATGTCCGATGTCGAACACTCGTGGGGGCCGGCAGCTGAGAATGTTGCGCTCTTGGCCGGAAATCGCAAAGAGGTGGACCATCGGGTGATTCTCCTCGACGACACACCGGTTGGTTACCTGCGCTGGAGGACCTCGGGTGGCGCCCTGCTGCGAGGGACGGCCGTTGCGAATGTAATCCCAGAAGAAGCAATCCAGTTGGATGTGTTGGTGGGGCCACGCGATCGGCGGTTCGTTGGTATTGGCTGTGTGGCGTTACGGCATGCATGGGATGAACTCGCTGAAACACTGGCCCCGAGCGTATGCTTCGGCAAAACCAGCGTCCACCATTTGGCTTCACGTCGCGCTTACGAAAAGGCCGGCTTTCTGCACCATTACTTCTTCGATGATCCGGCAATAGGCGCAGCCGTGGCGATGCTGCGCCACTCCGTCGAATACTAACGTCGGGCGCCAGTCCTAGTTTTTTCGCAGGAAACTAAGACAAAGCCGAGCGAATGTGGTCCCTCATCGAAGACCGTCGTTGGGCGACAGTCATGGGTCACTCCGTCGAATTCTGACGTCGGACGACCGTCGCAGGGTCTTGCACCCCCGCCGCGTCCTGATGCTGCGGTCGCCCCAGATACAGCGCTTGTGAGTACACAGTGAACCACAGTGGCGCAAGTTTCGCGGTTCTCGAGGAAGCTCCCTGCTACCAGCGGCCCTTCGATGCCCCACGAGCCGAACCGCACCAGACGAGGCAATCCGCCCCGCTCGGCGCGGCCACGATCTCGAGCCCTATTGACGTGAGCCGCGGCACGGGGAATGCAGCGCTTAGCTTAGGAGATCACTCATGGATTTGTATTTAACGGCTCGGCCTGGCAGCTTCGAACTTTCCCCGGCGATTCGTCAATACGTCGAGAAGCGACTGGTGAAAGCCGTCGAGTCACACTCGGACGCTCACGATCTCGTTCGCATGGAGGTCCAGCTTACCCACTTCGAGCACGAAGCACGCGTTAGGTGTCACGTGCTTCTGCAATTACCCGCGCACAAAGAGATCAACATTACTGAGGAAACCCACGATGTCTACGAGGCGATTGATTTGGCCGAGAAGCGATTGAAGCGCAATTTGACCGAAGAGCGTCAACGACAGTTGACGGAAAAACGGCAGGAGAAGTTCCAGAAGGAGGCGCTCGACCTCGAGGAAGATCGGAGCGCCGTATCCAGTGCGGCGCGCCTCGACCAAGCGTGAGAGCTAGATGGCGGCACCAGAAGGGTGCCGCCATCTACCTTGAAGCCGATGATGAGAAGCCGATTACTCTTCTCGGGATTCCAGTACCACCTCGGCCCTGGGGGGCGGATCATTGAGCGCTTCGGGGCCGAGCAAGTCTTCAATAATGCTGCGCGCTGCGCTCTTTCCCGCGCCCATTGCCAAGATCACGGTTGCTGCTCCGGTTACGTCGTCGCCGCCCGCGTAGACATGCTTCTTCACCGTGCGCCCGTCGTGCTCACCGGCGACGATCGTACCCCACTTTGACACGGAGATGTCTGGGGTCGTGTGTTGGATTAAGGGATTCGGCCGATTGCCGATGGCTATCACGACCACATTACACTCGATCTCGAAGTCGCTGCCGGCGATGACGACGGGGCGTCGACGGCCGGAAGCATCGGGCTCGCCGAGTTCCATGCGGACGCAGCGAATGGCGCGCACGAACCCGCGCTCATCCGCCAGGACCTCGGTGGGATTGCACAGCAACTCGAAACGAATGCCTTCTTGTTCGGCGTGGTGAATCTCTGCGGCTCGCGCGGGCATTTCCGTCATACTCCGCCGATACACAATCCACGACTCCTTGGCTCCGAGTCGCAGCGCAGTACGAGCCGCGTCCATGGCCACGTTGCCGCCACCTACGGTGACGACTCGTTCTCCGCGCAAGACTGGCGTCGTGGAATCCTTCTGATACGCCTTCATCAGATTGCTGCGCGTCAAATACTCGTTGGCGCTGTACACGCCGATCGTGTTCTCTCCGGGGATCCCCATGAAGCTAGGCAGACCCGCGCCGGACCCCACGAACACCGCGTCGTAGCCTTCCTCGGTGAGTAGTTCGTCAATCGTCGCGGTGCGGCCCACGACGAAGTTCTTTTCGAGCTTTACGCCCAGTCGGATCAGGTAATCGATCTCCTTTTGGACGATGTCCTTCGGTAACCGAAACTCGGGGATTCCGTACACCAACACGCCGCCCGGTTGGTGCAATGCCTCGAACACGGTTACCTCGAACCCCCACTTGACCAATTCGCCGGCTACGGTGAGCCCCGCTGGACCACTGCCGACCACCGCGACGCGCTTGCCGTTCGAGGGCTTCTTGGGTGGAAGTTCCACGGTGCCGTGAGACCTTTCCCAATCTGCCGCGAAACGCTCGAGGTTTCCGATCGCAACTGGCACGGCTTTTTTGGCCAAGATGCACAGCTTTTCGCACTGGTCTTCTTGGGGACAGACGCGGCCACAGATTGCTGGCAGTGAGTTCGTCTCTTTCAGTTTCCGCGCCGCTCCAGCAAAATCTGCCTTGGAAATTAAGGCGATGAACTCTGGAATGGCAATCTGGACGGGGCAGCCACTCACGCACGCGGGCTTCTTGCACTGAATACAGCGAGTTGCCTCTTCAATGGCCAAAGCTTCGGTGTAGCCAAATGGCACTTCTTCGAAGTTGTTGCGCCGCACGTCTGCCGCTTGCTCGGGCATCGCGGTGCGTTCGCGAATCTTGCTTTTTTTTGGGGGTGCGGACTCGGTCATCGGGTCACCTTCAGCTTGCACTCGTGTTCTTCTCGGCGTTGCTTTTCGAATTCGCGGTAGCTGCCCAATCGCTTGACGAGCTCCGACCAGTCGATGCCGGAAGCATCGAACTCTGGTCCATCGACGCAGGCGAACATGGTCTTGCCGTGGACCGTGACGCGGCAACCGCCGCACATTCCAGTGCCATCGACCATGATCGGGTTCAACGACGCTACGGTCTTGATGCCGCGCGAAACCAAGAGATCGCTCGTGGCTCGCATCATGGGCGCGGGCCCGATCACGACCGCAAAGTCGTAGCTGCCGGATTCGAGCAGCTGCTTTACGACGTCCGTGACGAAGCCGTGGTGCCCCGCGGTGCCATCGTCAGTCGCGATGTGAACCTCGCGACTAAAGCTGCGCATCTCCGCTTCCAGCATCAGCAAGTCTTTGCTTCTGGCGCCAATCACCGTCGTAACGTCGTTGCCTGCCTCCGCCATGGCGCGCGCGATAGGATGCAAGGGTGCAGCTCCAACGCCGCCACCGACGCAGAGTACTCGACCAAATCTCTCGATGTGAGTTGGACGTCCGAGCGGTCCCACGAAGTCTGCGACGCTTTCGCCCACCGCGAGGGCTGCGAGTGAACTCGTGCCTTGCCCCACCACTTGGAAGATGATTTCCACCCACCCCGCATCGGGATCGGCGTGAGCAATCGTGAGAGGAAGGCGTTCGTCCGTTGCAGTAGGGCGGACCATAATGAACTGTCCAGCCCTGCGCCTTTTTGCAATGCGCGGCGCGTCGACGCGCATACGCACGATCGATGGGGAGAGCGATTCCTTGAACAGGATCTTCGACATGGATTGCCTATGGATAGTAGTGCGCCGAATCGGCTCGTCCTTAGCGCCTCCGCATCGGGATTCGAGCTTAATGGTGGCCATCCCGAGCGGGCACCAGGGCTTGGGCCACTCAAGGAGCAGACGAATCCTAGCGCGCCGCAATCGGTTGAAAATGTCGAAATGCTTGGCTCGGCAATCCAGTCGCAACTCACCTGGCGCAAGTTTTAATGTGCTGCGAAAAGCTTGCGCCGAATGTGTCCACTACGTATCCGGTGTGGCCCAAGCACGCTCGAAATGGACCTCAGGTGCTGCTTGCAAACTCAATGGCCATCCCAATGCGCCCGTCGGAGTTCTCGTAGACGCGCAAGCTTGCGCGTTGCCGAGAGCTCGATCTGTTCTATCTGTGGCCGCGGCAGGCCTAAGAACGCGACGATCTCGTCCAACAACATCGGACCGAGCCGCGCGAGGTCAAGCGCACAGGTAGAAGGAAGTGCTGACACGAGTTCGGCCACGTCTTCTGCATCCCACTGGGTGATCCTCGGCCTTTCTGCGAGCACCGAGTAGCGGCAGGTCGTGTTCTGGCACTTTCCTGGCGCAGCCCAGGTGCATTCCTCCACCTCGGGATAGCGGATCGCAGGAAGGTGATGAGTCATGCGGTAGCCGGAACGTTTCGGTGGTGTTTCCGAGTATGCCATTCCTCGGGCTCGAGCTCTTCCTTCGCTCGCCACCCGCCCAGCCGTCCTCGCGAGGCTCGTCAAAAAAAGGCGCCCACCCCAGAGCTGGATGTCACCCTCGCCGACGCTGCGTACGGGCACGGCAAAATCTCCGCATCATCAACCATTTAGGGAGGTGAGAGATCCGAGCTGATTGGGTCATCACGGCGCGGCCACGGCCCGAAGTGCCGAATCCGTTTGGCCCGCCGTCGGACTCAGGCTATCTGTGTCCGATCCCTGATGTTAACTCGACGATTTGGGCAAACGGGGCTGGCCATGCCGGTGATCACGGCTGGGGGCATGCGCTACCAGCAGTCCTGGAATGCGGCTGATCCGATCACGCCAGAGAGCCAGTCGAATGTAGAGACGATCATCCGCCGCGCGTTGGAGCTCGGCATCAATCATTTCGAGACTGCCCGAGGCTATGGGACAAGCGAGGCACAGCTTGGCCAAGTGTTGCCGAAGCTGCCGAGGCACGAATTGATCGTGCAGACCAAGATTGCTCCCCGCGCAGATGCCGATGAGTTCGAGCGAGACTTCTTCGACTCGCTCAAGCGGTTGAACCTCACGTACGTCGATCTGCTCGGCTTACACGGGTTGAACGATCCAAAGCAGCTCGACCTAGCGCTTCGAGACGGCGGATGCCTTGAACGTGCCCTGTCTCTGAAGCAGCGCGGGCTCATTCGATACGTCGGGTTCTCGACCCACGCACCACTCGAAGTGATTCTGCAGGGCATTGCCGACGGTAGGTTCGATTACGTGAACCTCCACTACTATTGGGTAACGCAGCACAATCTCGCTGCGGTGCGCGCAGCTGCGGCGAAGGATATGGGAATTCTCGTGATTTCGCCGAACGACAAGGGCGGCAAGCTCTACGAGGCACCAGCCAAGCTGCGGCGTCTCACCGAGCCGCTCAGTCCAATCGCCTTCAACGACCTATTCTGCCTAGCACACGCGGAGCTCTCGACGCTCTCGATTGGCGCTCGTGCGCCGAGCGATTACAACGAACACGTTGCGGTGGTCGACCTCTACAAGAAACATGCGGCTGATCCTCGCTCACTGATTGCACCGATCGAGGCAAAGCTGCAACACGCCTTGGATCAGGCCTTCGATCCCGAGTGGGTGCAGGGCTGGGCCGTGGGGCTTCCGTCGTGGGAAGAGGTGCCTGGGCAGATCAATATCCGGGAGATCTTGCGCCTGTACAATCTCGCAAAGGGCCTCGAGCTGGTCGACTATGGGCGGATGCGATACGGGCTGTTTGAGAATGGTGCACACTGGTTTCCGGGCAACTCCGCTGCGCAACTCGATGAAGCGGCAGTGGAAGCGGCACTCGCGGGACATTCTCCGTTTCCTCGACGCATTGTGACGGCACTGCGTGACGCCCATGAACTGCTGGCTGGGTCGAAGCAACGACGTCTTCAGCGCGACTCGTCAGAAGGCTGAGTCACACTCCGCAACACTCGGCGGCTGCCGTGACGAAAACTCGACGGCCGACCCAACGGTCCCTCGAACTGGCCGCTTGCGCTGGCTCAGCAAGTTAAGTACTTGGTTGGGTTGAGCCTGAGAATACCCGCGCGTTCACCAAGCTCGGGCTGAATGAGTCGGCGCTGCGCGTTGCCTCTAGCAGGCTAGAACGCTTGTCGAAGGATAGGGCCCGAACGTGAGGAACTTACCCAGTCTTAGGTCAACTCTAGCTGTTACCTTGAGCCTGCTCGTCGCTTGTTCGCGCGCTAGCGCGCCCGTGCCGAAGCTTGGTGGCGTGCTGGCCGTCGGCAAGCCCGCAGTGAACAACCAAGAGAAGTTCGGGGTCGTCTTTGCTGGGCCGACGGGTGAGGTCGCACCAGAGAGCGAGATCCAGATCGTTTTCTCACGTCCGGTGCGCCCGCTCAGCACGCTCGCAAACGCTGAGATCCCGCACATCGAGATCCGCCCGGCCATCGCTGGAACTTGGCGATGGATTGGCACGCAAGCGCTGGTGTTTGCTCCAACGCAACATCGGTTGCCCTATGCGACGGCAGTTGACGTCACCGTGCCAGCTGACGTGCGCGCCTTGGACGGGTCGGTGCTCGGCGCACCGTACCCATTTCGGTTTCGGACTCCCGCGCCGAAGCTAGTACGTGCGACTGCGACTGATGATCGCGAGCACCTACGGGAGAATTCGCAGTTCGAGCTCACGTTCGATCAGCCCGTAGCCATCGAACAGGTGCGCGGACGGCTGCGGCTCGAGGCGAACACCTTGGGCGACTACGTAACGATCCCCTATCAGCTCCAACCTGTAGCGGAGATGAAGCCCAACCAGGGGTTTCGGGTCGTTCCGCGCAAGTCCCTGCCTCGAGCCTCTCAGGTTCGGCTGACTGTTGCCAAGGGCCTGATCGGAACCGAGGGTGGCCTCGCAACTGCGGCGGACCAAGCCGAGACGTTTAGTACCGTGTCACCTCTGCAAGTCGAGAAGGTCGATTGCGACCGCGCGACCCCTAAGCAGTTGTGCGACGCGCGCAGCGGTGTTGACCTGGTCTTCAATAACCCCGTTTCAGTGCGCGAATTGAAGAAGCATCTCTCCGTCGACGGAGTACCGGGGAAGATCGCGACGTGGTATTCGGATGAAGAATTTGCCGCGTACGTGCACGTAACAGGGCCGTTTCGGGTCGGCGGAAGTAGCGCCCTGCGTATCTCGGCTGGGTTGCGCGACGAGTTCCGGCAGCCTCTTGCGGCGGCATACGCGGAGCGGATCAGGTTCGACGACCTCTTTCCCGCCATGGCGCTGGGCATGAGTGGGGAAGTGTTCGAGACCACCGCGTCTTCATCGATTCCCGTGGGCATGGTCAACGTTGCGGATTACGAGCGGTTGTTTGTCCCGCTCTCGATTCAGAGCTTGGCGGCGCTGCTGCCTGGAGCAAGCGGCGCGGAACTCTTTGCCCTAGGGCAGCGCCAGCCTAATGCGCTTTATGAACATCGCGCGGTGAAGTTCCAACCTAACCAGATGGGGATCGAGCCCTTTGATCCCAACGCGCAGCGGGGGCCGTGGCTCGGGGCGGGCCTCTTGGGAGTCCGCTTCGCGGGTGTTGCCAGAGAGGGTGACTCCGCAATAATGGCCGATGCACGGCTGATTCAGCGGACCAATCTCGGAATTACCGGGCAGATCGGGCGCCATGGATCTGCCGTTTGGGTGACGGAACTCGACTCGGGCAAGCCGGTTCCCAACGCGGAGGTTTTCGTGCTCCACGCGGACGCTACTGTCCGCGAAACGGTCCGAACCGACGCGCAAGGCGTCGCCCGTCTCAGTGCGACCGCAATCGCCAGCGAAGCCTTCGAAGAGCCAGAGAAATACCCAGCAGCCGTTGTCACCAAACTGGGCGAGCAACTCGCCTATCGGCGTCTCAGCGATCTGCTTCCAGAGTGGCGCATTCCCGTGTCCGTGGATCGATCGGGAAGGCTTGGCACTCGAGTGATGCTGTTCAGCGAACGGGGCTTGTACCGTCCTGGAGAACGGATTGATCTCAAGGCCATTCTTCGCGAGGAGCAGCCCCGGGGCTTGGCTCTACCGAAGCAGAGCCAGGTGCGCCTCGACTTGCTCTCGCCAGACAATCAAAAGGTCGCCTCCAAATCTGCGACCCTTTCCTCCTTCGGTACGACCGCGGCGCAGTTTGGTCTGCCGCTTGCTGCGAGCACTGGTCAGTGGTCGGTGCGTTTGAGCCAAGGCAAGGAAGAGCTGGCCACAACGTCCTTGACCGTCGGTGAGTACCGCCCCGTGGAACTGGAAGTTAGCGTTGTTCCCGCCCAGTCCGAGCTGATCCGCGGCGGTCAACTCAAAGTCGCGGTGAGTGCGAAGACCCTGTTCGGATTGGCCGCCAGCGGCGCGAAGGCGCGCCTCGAGGCACGCCGCGAACGAACCACCTTCGTCCCGCGTGGGGCCTCAGAATACGTCACCGACGCGGACGTATATGATGAATCGCGCCGTGACGTGGTTATGCCGCGGTCACAGCTACTTTTGAAGCAGTCAACGCTCGACACACGGGGACGAACAGACGAGACCGTTGCAGCCGAATTGCCCGGCGCGCTTGGGCCGGAATGGGTTCATTTCGAAGCCGAAGTCAGCGATGCCAGCCAAAACCCGGTTGCCGCAAGCGCGCGCACCCTGGTCCACCCGGCGGATTACTACGTTGCCCTAAAACGTCTGAAGAACAGCTGGATCTCGGCTCCGGGGCGACTGAGCGTCGACGTGACGGCGCTCTCACCGGATGGTTCCCGCAAGCTCGATCGGCGCATTGATGTGGAACTGCTGCATCGCAAGTGGTCCGTCGTGCGTGGGGAAGAACACGGAGTGGTGCGTAGCAGCAACGAGCCAAGTGACGAGGTACTCGGTCGTTGTGAGGTAAGGTCAGCCATCACGGATCGGACTTGCTCGTTCGACGTCAAACAGGTCGGCAGCTACTTCGTGCTCGCGCGCAGTCACGATGAGAAGAATCGACAGACGCGCGCGGCTCAGGCACTGTACGCGGTCGGAGAGGGGCAGACCGATTACGCGGACACCGATGACCATCGCGTCGAGCTAGTTCCGGACAAAACGGAGTACAACGTTGGCGATGTCGCGCGCGTGCTGGTGAAGACTGCCGTCACGGACGCGGAAGCGTTGATTACGACGGGCCGTTCCGAGGTCCATTCGATCGAGCGCCGAACGCTCAAAGGGAGCTCGCCAGTCATCGAAGTTCCGATTCGTGAGGACATGCGGCCGAATCTGTTCGTCATGCTTAACCTAGTGACGGGACGCAAGCGTCCGGCTCCGGCACGCGCTGATCAACCTGATCTGGGCGCTCCGACGTATCGCATGGGGTGGACCGAACTTAAGATTGGGACCGCCGATCGCCGATTGGAAGTGGAGCTTACCCCCTCGACGCGAGTGGCCCTCCCCGGGGCGGAAGTCGGGTTCTCGATTGCTGTGCGCGACAAGAAGGGCGCCCCGACCCAGGGTGAGGTAACGCTCTGGGCCGTCGACGAGGGTGTCCTTGCGTTAGGCGACTATCAAGTTCCGGATCCAGTCGGTGTTTTCCTGGGATCCCGCCCGCTACAGCTCCTGCCCGTCGAGAGTCGGGATGCGCTGGGGCACCGCACGCTGTCGGCGCTGCGCGAGGAACTGGGATTGATGAAGGGAGCTTCGGGAGCGGGAGGAGGGGAGCCCAGTCCGTCTTCTGGCTTGCGGCAGGATTTTCGAGCGACAGCCTTTTTTAAGCCCAACCTAACGACGAATGCGCAGGGCGTGGCGAAGGCTAGCTTTCGCTTACCCGATGGGCTGACGACCTACCGCGTCTTCGCTCTGGCACTCGCAGGCACGGACCAGTACGGATTCATCACCGATCGCATCGTTGCGAATAAGCCGTTGATGGTGCGCCCCACCATGCCACGGTTCTTTCGCGAAGGGGATCGGGCACAGATCGGTGTCACTTTGGCGTCGGAGTCCGCGCCCGACGGCATGGCAGCGATTGGCGTCGAGACCCAAGGGCTGTTGCCACAGAAGCTCTCACAGAGCGTGCGATTGGCGCGCGGCGAATCAACCGAGCTCCTCTTTCCGGTGACCGTCACCGGCCTCGAGTCAACGGCCGTCACCTTCAACGCGCAGCTCGGAAGTCACCGCGATTTGGTGAAGCTGACGCGACCCGTCCGCGACGCGATTCCGTGGCAGGTAGTCGGGCAGAGCGGCGAGACTCGGGGGCGCGCGCTCGAGGGTTTGGGGGATCTCTCGCAAGTTCGCACGGATCGGGGTTACCTCGAGTTGTCGCTCTCGAATGGATTCCTCGCCGGCACAGGCGCAAGTTTCGACCAACTGATCCAGTACCCGTACGGTTGTTCCGAGCAGGTAGCCAGTCGTTTGATGGCGCTCTTGCCCTTGGCGGATCTGGCCCACGCTGCGGGAGTCGAGCTGCCGAAACAACGCGAGCAGTTGATCGACGTCGCCATCGCGGAACTGCTCCGACGGCAGCGGCACGATGGCGGCTTTGTCATGTGGCCGGGGAGTGAACGCAGCGAGCCTTGGGTTTCTGCGCACGTGCTCAACGCATTGAGCCATGCCAAGGCGACGCGCGCGTTCCTCGCGCCGGTACTGGAGCGAGGCATAGACTACTTGAGGAACGTCGCTGCCCCACCCGACGGCTCCGAATCGTATCCCGAGAATCTGGCTGCACGCACGTACGTGGCCGACGTACTCGTGCGCTTGGGGAAGGGTGATCCGAGTGCCCTGTCGAGCCTT
>JBLNFG010001079.1:0-3049 GCA_050263495.1 Myxococcales bacterium
AGTCTCGGAGCAGCGCGACAATGACGGCCGCGGCGGACGCAGTTGCCGTCAATAGGCTGGTCATGAGCAGCGTCGAGCCCCACATCAGCCGAATGCTTTCGCGGATCGTCTGCGCGCATGCGTCGCCCTCGTCGAGACCGAAGCGCGGCCCTTCGTGCCACTGACCATCGTAGCGGTTCCTTCCTCCGAGCGTTACACCGAGCGCGCCCGCAAACCCAGCCTCACTCAATCCACTATTGGGACTGGCGTGTCGCGGGCCGTGCTTCCAAGCGGTGCGCCATGCCGACACCGGACGCAAGCCAAGCACTGCAGCGGCGCCAGTGATGCAGAATACGGTGAGGCGAGCAGGTACGTAGTTCGCAACATCGTCGAGCCTCGCGGCGGTAAAGCCAAATTGCTCGTAACGCTCGTCATGGTGTCCCCACATCGAATCGAGGGTATTCGCGGCGCGATACACGACCGCACCCACTGGACCGAGCAGCGCCGCCCAGAACAGAGGTGCCGTGACGCCGTCGACCGTGCTCTCTGCCACGGCTTCCACCGCCGCTCGACTGACGCCCGCCGCATCCAACACCTCCGTATCCCTGCCCACGATCTCCCCCACGCGTTGGCGCGCGAACGCGAGATCGTCTGCACGCAACGCCGCTTCCACGCGGCGCGCATGACGATCGAGGTCCCGCGGGGCAATCGTGAAGTACACGAGCGCTGCGTCCGTCACAACGCCGAGCAACGGATGGCAGAGGTGCGCTGCGTGCCGCAATCCACACGCGACCACGCCGCTGGTCGAGGTCACCGCGAGCCACCCCACGGCTCCCCGTAGTCGTCCGGTTCCCGTAGCGTAAAGAAGCCGCTCGACTCGCGACGCGAACGAACCGATTAGTCGCACTGGGTGAAGTCGAAACTCGGGATCTCCGGCCAATGCATCCATTGCAACGGCGATCGGCAGCGTAAGCACCGACGCGATCATGCCGCAGCCTCTGGAGATTGACGTATGTAGTTGGAACCCACGACGCGTGTCTTGCCTTAGCCGCGGGTGCAAGGCAATCAAATCAATCCCCAGCCAACCAAACAGGCCTTCAGGGATCGGGGGTCAGAGGGCGCGCCGTCGACCTTCGATGACACGCCCTCGACGATGACAGAGGCGGACTACTTATCTTGCTCGATCTGCTGTTCGAGCTGACTCACCTGCTCCTCCAGGTTTTCATCCGTGATCTCCTGGCTTGCCTGCTGTTCGAAATCTTCCTTGACGGGGATCTTTGCTTGATCGAGAGCTTCATCCGTAAGCGGAGCGGCGCTGGCGCTCGGCGCGGGCTGGGTCTCCGTCGTGGGCTTGTTGCAGCCAGCGGCCAATGCAGAAACACAAAGGCCAAGAATGAATGCTTGCGTTTGTTTCATTGGGCGGCTCCTTGTTCTTTGGATTGGTTCTTGCTCAGCCAGGCTTGGTGTCGCTGCTTTTCGCTGGAAATGAGTTTGTCAATCTTCTGCGCCATTTCGCTGTTCTCGTCCGCTTCCGCCAGGCCCTTGGCGCGTTCGAGCTTTGCTAGGCGCTCGGCGTGTTTTTTGTACTCGGCGACGGCCACGGCGTTTTCCGACAATCTCGGGAACTCGGAGAGCGCCTTGCGCCTTGCGTCACGGACGCGCTCCTTGCGATCTTCAGCTTTCTTCTCGAAAGCTTTCTTCATCGCCTCGTGTCTCTCTTCGATCTTGCGCGCCTTCTCTAGTTTGGATTTCTCGTCATCGGTGAGCTTGCCGGCTTTCTCCTTTGCCTCAAGCTCCGCGATCAAGCCTTTGCGCAAGATGCCGAAGTGCCGCCCAGGGTGCTGCTTCAATCGCGCCAGTTCCGCTTTCTCGTCCGCCGTCAGCTTTCCTGCGGCTTCTTTTTGTGTCAGCTCGTTCAGGCGCTGACCGATGGCCTTGAGATCGGGACCATGGCCTCCGCGCCCGGGAGCGCCTGCTGCGCCCTCGTGTGGACGCATCCCATGTTCTCGATCAGACTTCCCCTCGGGACCACCCCGCCCACGCTCATCCCGCGGCCCAGCTTTATCCCCCGGCGGGCCCTTGCGCGCTTCTTGTTGTCCCTTAACGTCCTTCCCCTCCTTCGCGCCCGGCTTCGGCTCCGCAGAAGCAGCGTCCGTCAGCACCGTGAGCGCAAGCGTCATGGCGGAAAATCCAAGGAACGTCCTGAAACTCCTTCTCGCTGTGCCACGCGGAAGCGAAAAGAACAGTCGCAGATGATTCATGGTCGATTCTCCATTCGTTTCGATGCAATCCCCCGACCTCGCATCGGATCGCCCTTGGCCGCTCGGCTCTGGTTGACCCTCACTCGGTCGCAGGCGCCGATCCTGCTCCAAGTCCCAGCGTGAGCGATCAGCATTTGTGCGAAGCACAGACTTGCACTGGGAATTCCGGCCCCAAAAAGGTGCTAGCCGTCCAAGTGACCTATCCGTCCGTCTCCGTCAGTCCTTGAGCTGGTGGGGGCGGAAGTCCCACCGTTCATCTGGAACGATCACAAAGCACATTGCCGATTAGAACGCGTTATCCAGCTACCCTGCTCGCCGTTTGGTCCTGAAGAAGTGTGTCTTGGTGCACTGCGGTTGATCGGACCACGTCGAGAGGAACCTCTACCCTACCAGTTGAGCTCCGCTTCGAGTGAAGTCAGAGAATCGAGGCGAATCTGGATCTGTGGCTGCTTTCCCAACATCATGAGCGCGCCCTCCAAGATGCCCACCTGGTAACAGTCGACGAAGTTGAACATGTCGCGAAGACTCACCCGCGCGAAGTTGTCTCGCAGCTCGAGCACCTCGAACCTTCCGACATTCGACGAGAGCGTATACGACTTGGAACCAGCACGAATCAGCATGGTCACGTCATTGCCAACCGCGGAGAAGAGCACCTTGCCGAGGAGTGACGCGGAAAAGCTGGGGCAAACGGTGCGGCCGAGACGCAAGATCCCCTCGCGCAGGCTCAGGTCCGGGTAAAGAACGCCCGCGATCTCGGGAATGAGCCGGACCTGCTCGATCAACGGATAGTCCCTGAACGGGACATAACG
>JBLNFG010001080.1:0-4405 GCA_050263495.1 Myxococcales bacterium
GACCCATCCGACTCATCTGAGCGCGAGTTCGATACCGCCCAGGGACGATCCAGGCAAGTCCGAGCTGGTGGATTTGTCCCGCTTCGTACCGCTGCGGCTTGGGCACGCTCTGTGCCGTAGCGAAGGCCAAACGGGGTCGACCTTCGAGAGCAGACGGGTCTGCCGCGTCTATCTCCCGAGATGCGCAATCGTGCTCAGTTAGCCCTGTCGAGCGAGAGTAAGTCACGTTTTCATACGCTCCGCGCCCGGTACTCGAAGCGCCTGAACATAGCCAATTGCTAAGCAACGTGGCCTCGTTATTGCGACCTTCGCGCGCTCACGAAAATTCCGCCGGTGGACCTATCCCACGCTAACGCAGCCACAAGTTCGCGATTCTGTGGTTCTTACGCGGCCCACGCTTAGGGGAACGCGCCGTTGTTCCGTTTCGGGGTGGTCGCGAGGGCGAAAGAATCGCCTATCGGCACTCACTCGCGTGTCACACTATTGGACAGGCCCAATGCCAATGACCGCGCCGTTAATCGCACACTTGGCGCCACCCGTCGCGAGCGCATGCAAAGTCTTATCCCGTGCTGTCTTCGGCACAGTCCATTCGGGAACGCTTGCTTGGCCGACACTCTCGGCCACCGCGGGCATCCCGTTCGGTCCTATTTTTCTGGGATTCGGAGTCGCGTTTCAACTCCTATTGCTGGTTGCGGTATTTTTGCTCGTGCTGCGTCACGCTCGAACGATGGAACAGCTCCGTCGCATTGGGGATGCAGCATCAGCGCTGGCGCGAGGCGATCGGCACGCTCGGGCACGCATCTCCGAAGGTCCCCTGGCGAGGTTCAGCCAGCTCTTTGACGACATGGCGACACTGCTAACCACCGAACTTAGGAGCCTGAAGGAGACCCAGAAGGAAATTGAACAGCTGATTGCCACCGATCGGTTGACAGGGGTCGGAAACCGCCGCCTTTTCGAGCAGCAAGCCGACACGGAGTGCGCCCGAGCAAAACGCTATGGAATACCGGTAAGTCTTATCCTGTTCGACGTTGATCACTTCAAGACGATCAACGACACCTACGGCCATCAGGTGGGCGACGCCGTACTAATCACGCTCACCCGTCGCGTCTCGAGTCGACTGCGGGACACCGACGCACTCGCTCGTTGGGGAGGCGAAGAATTCGCCATTTTGGCCCCCTGCACAACCACGGCAGGCGCCGAGGTTTTGGCGGAGAAGGTTCGCGCGGCGGTTGACGGTGAGGATTTCGACGTCGTTGGTAAAGTAACTGTCAGCCTAGGTATTGCGCAACTCTTACCCGGAGATACTCCAGCGCGATGGATTGCGCGCGCCGACAATCGGCTCTATGACGCGAAACAGGCGGGCCGCAATCGATTGATGAGCAGCCGCGAGGCAGAGCAGGACAGTCGCCCCATGATCCTGGTTTGGGGAGAACAATTCCTCGTCCATCAATCCATCGTCGACGCTCAACACGCCGAGATTTTCCGCCTTGCCAACGAGCTTATCTTGAGCCCCAAGGAGGCCCCTAAGGAGCACGTTCTTCAGCGCTTCGACACCCTGTTCGACTACGTCGCAAAACATTTCTTGGCGGAGGAGCAGGTCCTTCTCGATCACGGGTGTCCCGGCAACGCGATCGAGGCACATTCTCAATTGCACCACGGGGTGCTCGCGCAAGCCTCGGCGCTTCGTCGACGCATCACGCAAGGGCTCGCTTCGACGACTGAGGTCGGAGACTTCATGCTGCGTCGGATCTCCGTCGGACACATACTAGGAGCCGATCTGCCGCTGTTCTCGACGCTGGTCACCAGCGCCACCGTGACACTCCAGGAACCGCGACGTTCATCGCTGCCCGGGCGGCTGAAGAATGCAGTAGCCAAGTGACTGGCGCAAAGGTCCCGTTCTTATGGTTTGCTCGGCGCGGCCACGTCCTTCGAGTGCAGTACCTCCGAGCGCGAGGCCGCAGACCCAAGCTGCGTCAACTGGGTCCGCTAGCGAAGCGGGCCGACCTAGTACCCCGAATTTCTGGAGACAGGGGGACGAGCAATTCGTGAGAGCGAATTGGGGTTTGGGCAATTGCCAAAGATACGAGGCTAGAGCCGGGCGATTCACCGCGTAGCGGCACGTCCGAAGGTCCCATCGTTTGAGTTGCTCTGCAGGAGCCTCGCGGGAACGGGTGGTTGGGCGTGCAGCAAGACGTCGTTCGGGCTTGATTTGTGGACAACGCCGGTTAGAAGCCCGGAGTCATGCTGAGTCCAAAGGTCTTCGTCGGGATGCTCCTCACGCTCTCCCTTTCCATGGCAGGCCAGGCGCTGCTTCGGCTCGGTGTCACGCGCAAGGTGGCAGTGCTAGGCGTGACCGTCGACGCCGCGTTTCGTCACCATCTGTTGTCGCTCGTGTTCTCGCCCTTGGTTGTAGCAGGCTGCGCACTGAGCGGTGTCGGCGTCATCTGTTGGATGTACGTGCTGGCGCAGTACGAACTCAGTCGCGCGCTGCCAATTCTCGGAGGCTTGGGTTATCTGGCGCTATTTGGGATTGCGCGATTCTGGTTGGGAGAACGCACCTCTTTACTCCAACTCGCCGGCCTTATCCTGCTGCTGATCGGCATGTACCTGCTCAACTACAAATCGAGCTAAGCCAACTCCACGGAATACCCCGAGTTGTTTTGCGCTCAACGGACTTTGAGCACGCGTCTGGCCCATGCCCAATAGCCCGATAGAATTGGGTTCGCGAATCGCGTGATGAGGGGGTGATCGAGCCCGTCGAAATGCATCTCGCCGGTCAGGAAATCCCCGTCCGTAGATGCCGACGAGCGCAGCGACTGCGCGCGCTTGCGTGCCCGAAGCACCTCGGGCAAAAGGTGCGCGATCTCCGCGTAGGTAGAGACCTTCTGCCGCAGCCAACCGGTCATCGTCGCATGTACCAGAACCGCCAGTTCGGTGCCACACAGCGCTGGAGCTGCAACTAGAAGTCTATCGATTGGCCAATCCTTGAGCAGCACGAGCCAGCGATTTCGATCCAGTAAAGCGTACTTACGAGCCGAGAATGTCGCAGTGTACTTGTGCATTACGCGAGCAGTTGGAACGACGACGCAGTCGTAACCCAACATACGCAATCGGATCTGGAGCTCGCAGTCTTCGTGGTACAGAAACAGCATCGGATCGAAGTCGCCGGCCTCGTCCAGAGCCTTCATCCTGAGCAGCAACGCCGCACCGGAAGCGAACGCGACGGAGCGCGTTTGGTCGAACGTGACTTCGTGCGTGGACCGGAGGTATTCGCCGCAGTATCCGAATCCGCAAAAATGTAGGCAATTCCCAGCGGTATTGATCCGTTCTGGATCCGAATGGAGCAAGATGAGAGGCTGCGCGGCAGCAACCTCGTGTCTCTCTCGCATGACCGCGAGTAGTGGCTCGATCCAGTGGGGTGTCAGCTCCAAATCCTGGTTCAATAGAACTACGAACTCGGCTCCTAAGGCACGCGCCCGCGCGATTCCGATGTTGTTACCCTGGGCGAACCCAGTGTTGTTTGGCTGAGGCAGAACCTCGACGTTGGTCCAGCCGGCGCTCACTCGGGCCAGCTCCTCCAAGGTGCCATCGGTTGAAGCGTTGTCCACGACAATGACCCGAGCGTCGGAGAGGTCCGTAAATTGGGCTAGCGTCGAGAACAGCCCCTCCAAGTAGACACGAGCCTGATAAGTGACGATGATAAACGCGATACTCATAGGTGCCGGCCTTACTCCGATAGTCCACAGGATCTAGAAACCAGATCGGCGTCGCGCGGTCCGCTGTCGGCAGGCCTCGGCTCCGAAGATCGCATGCGATCCAATTCTTCACGCAGCAGGGCAATCTCCTGGGTCAATGTGATTGAACGGAGTTCAGTACGCGAGAGGGTTACTAGAGTGTGGACGTGCGAGAGCAATAGGGCACTCACAGCCAAGGCAAAGAAGAAATTCGAGGGCAATACGAAGCCCATCGCTTGAGCCAGCTTCGTGGTTAGCTCGGGGAACACGGAAAACACGACCAGTCCGAACAGAATTAGGAACAGCCACAGGCTACTCTGCAGGGTGATGCGCTCACGCAAGAGAAGTCGCAGTAACCAGGTAATGACCAGGAAACAGAACGTCGCAAACAGCCAGTATTGTTCGAACTTCTGCATGTTGAATTCAAGAATTGGAGGCTACGCGCCCGAAGCTTCGCACAAAAGCCAATACCACCGCGAGCGTCACCTTCAGCATGTAGTAGGGGGCTTGCAGACTTTGGATGCTGCTCGCGCCGCCCTGACGCTCGCGCATCACCACGGGAAGCTCGGTAATGCGCAGTCCCGCCGCTTTCGCCAATACCAACGCTTCGGGTTCCGGATAGTCGTGGGGATACGAGTAGGCAAACAGCCGCAGCGCGCGCGGCCCATACA
>JBLNFG010001081.1:0-3017 GCA_050263495.1 Myxococcales bacterium
TGAGCCAAGCGTCGAGTTCGGCGCTTTCGCGAATGAGCCCGCGTTCGCGCGGCGCTGACGTCGCGCATCAGGTCAAGCTCGAGTTCCCTGAATGGCGTCAACGGTTACGATGCGAGCGACTTGCCGGTTTCGATGCTGCGTGTTTGGCACTAGGTACGAGCACATGACGAACACAGACAAGCTCGGAGGCCGATTCACATTTCCTGGCACTTCGCTCACCGTATATCGGATGGGTTTCGGGGCGATGCAACTCGCGGGACCGCAGGTGTGGGGACCGCCGCGTGACCCCGATGCGGCAGCAGCCGTGTTGCGCGAAGCCCTCGCGCTTGGAATCGACCACATCGACACGAGCGATGCCTACGGGCCACACGTCGCGAATCAGCTCATTCGGGCCAACCTGCATCCATACCCTAAGAACGTCGTACTCGTGTCAAAGGTGGGGGGACGGCGCGGCGCGGATAAGTCTTGGATCCCGGCGTTGTCGCCCGCGGAAATACGCTCGGAGATCCAAGAGAACCTACGGATCCTGGGGCTCAATGCGCTCAGTATCGTGAACCTGCGCATGATGAGCATGCCGCCAACCGACGGCCCACTCGAGAAAGAACTCTCCGTTCTCATCGAGCTCCAGCGTGAAGGGCTCGTTCGGCACATCGGACTTAGTAACGTAACGGCGCGCCAGGTCGAGCAGGCTCGGGCACTCACCAACATCGTATGCGTGCAAAACCATTACAACCTGGCGCACCGCGAAGACGACGCGCTCATCGACGCGTTGGCGAAGCACGACATTGCCTATGTGCCGTTCTTCCCGCTCGGCGGGTTCACGCCGCTCCAATCCGCGACGTTGTCTAAGGTTGCGAACGATCTGGGTGCGACTCCGATGCAGGTCGCGCTCGCGTGGCTGCTCCACCGCGCGCCAAACATCCTGCTCATCCCGGGCACGTCGTCGCCCGCGCACCTGCGCGAGAACGTGGCAGCGGCCTCGCTCGTGCTGCCGACGGAGAGCATTGCCGCGCTCGACGGAATCGCGCGTGAGTCGCGCGATTCCGTCGACTCACAGGCTCGAACATCTGCGGCGTAGTTGGGGTTTGAAGGACAAGCGGGGCTTTGTCGACGGGAGCTGCTATCACGACTGCCGCACTCCCATCATGACGCCGAAGACCTTCGATTACCGCTTACAGACTCTGAACTGTCCTTCATGCGGCGCTCCGGTCGTGACATCCCGGGAAGGCGGCTCGGTCCGTTGTGCGTACTGTGCGTCGAGCTGTGTCGTGACAGCACGCGCGCCGGCCCCGCGCGCCGGCCTCCGTTCGTCCCTCGCCGAAGAGGCGGCGCGCCTCTCCCGGCTCAAGGCACAGCTCGAGCATCCGGTGGTGGGGCATTTCTACGATCTGACTCGCCCACCCTCTGGCTTCGAGCAATGGGTCCCGGGCGGCGCAGCAAACGTCGAACGGCTACTCGGCGAATGGAGTCGGGCCATTCAAGAGCCGCTCGGGGAACGCGCCGAAGTGCAACGACGTGTTTGTTGGATGGCTTTGCGAGTCGCCAGCGTTCCTATTCCTAGTGCACCTGACCCCATGCGCACTCGTGTGCTACTCGAGACGACTCTCGGCTGGCTTATAGACGAAGGTTATCGCCACTTCATCCGCTGTCGGTTGGCACAGGCGGCCCTCGAAGCGGGCGATCTCGACGCAGCCGAGGGTTGGATGACCGAATGCGACTGGGCACCCGAGGTGCTGGAACTCGATAGCGCGTTGCGGATGACCCGATCGTGGTTGGCATGTCGGCGATGTCGTGCCGACGACGTGCTCGAACTATTGGGAGGTGAGGGCGCGCCCTTACCCATTGCCGCCTACCAGCAAGACGAAGCCGCGCGACTGAGGGTGGATGCATTCGAGACTCTGAAGCAAACCGACGCGGCCACGCGTGGGTTCCAATTGCTTGCGGCGAAGAATGGACTAGTCGCTGAAAGTGAACGCTTCGCGCTGTCCAATCTGGCTCCTCAAACAGTTCGCGCCGCTCTGTGTCGCGGGTTAGCGGAGATGACCCGTAAGCGCATCGTCAGCCTCCGTACCAAGATTGCGGAACTGGCGAGGCGCCGTGAACAATTTACGGCGAAGTCGGCAACCAAGCCGCTCCGCTGGCTTCCTGTTCATGCCATGGCGCTGGCATTAGCCGTACTGCTCGTTCGCTGCAGCTATAACGTTGATCCACTGGGCGGCAGCTATGGTTACGTCCTCTGTCCGAAAGTCTGCTCGGAGTGTCGAGGTCCTACTCGAACTGTGACCGAGTGGGTCGACACGGGCCCTGGTGAGCGGGGGACGAACGGCCCCCAATACTTCTGCCAAACGCCGAATCAGCGAGTTGCGGAGCTGAGCGCTCAAGATTTGACGATGAATATCACGGGACTCTCAGGGCAAGAACTAGCGCCGACCTCAGCGTTTTTTGCGACCTACGCTGCGCTTCTGGTCATGCTCTTGCCACTTGGAGTCGTGCGGTCACTTCGTAGGGCATCCCAGAATCGGGTTCAGTATGATGCCCTATCGTCTGAGTTATCGAAATGGGCTCGGAAGCTCGGCGAAGCGGCACCGCCAGCCCCGTCGCACTTGTCGACGAGCCTTCGCGCGACTGCGCTGATTCTCGGTACATCGGTACTCACGTCAGTGATGCTCGCGTGGTGGACGCTATGACGGTTCGGGCCGCTCATGCGTCGAGCGCGTCGCGCACTGACGCTATGACCGTCCGCGTCGCTCGTGCGTCGAGCGCGCGGGCGTCAAGCATCGTGGTCGCGCCGAACTGACCAAAGGCTCGGAAAGATCCTATCCGTTACTCCGTCATCAGGCTGTTTTGCTCGGCCTTTACGCGGTTGTCGGTGCAGAAGGTGCAGCTCGGCCCGTAGAAGTACTTGCGGTTCGCGGTGTCACCCATCAGATGAACCCTGAACCACGCCGCAGCCGCAGAAAGCGAGGGACTCTTGGCTCCTCCGTACACCCAGCTACCGTGATCCGCGCCCAACTCGT
>JBLNFG010001082.1:0-3884 GCA_050263495.1 Myxococcales bacterium
CGATCAGACCGTGCGCCGATGCTGGAAGGGCTAGGAGGCGTAGTTCCACATAGAATAGCGCCGCCGCTCGCAAGATATTTGCCGTTAGAATGCTGAGTGCTGCGGACGTCATGTAGAGCAAAGTCTCCCGCACCCGCAAGCGGAAGTGTGCCGCGAATAGGCAAGTGACGAATGCACCCGCCCACAACATCTTGATCCCGCTACACGGTGCATCCACCAAAATGGATCGCTCGCCGAGCTCGAGACCAACACCGACCACGGAGACGTCGAAGCCGCCACAGCGCAGCAATCTCGCGGTTGCCTCGGCCACTAACACTCGTAATGGGTACCCGAGATAGAACTGAATCGACGCAATCATCGGGAGCGCCAATTGAAGCAACCCGAATAATCCAAGATTCAGGCTCGAACCAAAGTACAGACGCGACAGAAGCAGGGCGAGCGCCGTCATGGCAATCATTCCGCGCGGCAGGGGTGTCAGGAACGGATAGGTTGCCGCATAGAGTCCGAGGCACAGCGCGGGTCCAATGAGTGATATTTCGCTGCGTGGACGCGACGCTGCACCGCGACGACCCAACACAAGAGCAACGACTGCGAGCAGCGCCACAACGCCATAGGGCTCGTCCGAACCGTCCCAGGTGCGCAGGGCTGCCCAGCGGAACACGGGCTGAATTGCGGCGCAGGTGGCAAACAGGATTGTTAGTGTAGCGGGCATTCTCCCTGCGGGAAGAAGCATGTGCTCTTGTCCATTCTGACGGATCGGTGACCTGTGCCCTGTCGCGTTCATGTGAGTAAGAACCCGGGTTGTTGATGTCGAGGACGCAGGAGCAAGAACGCCAAACCTAACGCGAGTGCGAGCATCGCCCAGATTTCCGGCTCGGGCACGGACGGCGTGCCTGTGGAGGTGAGACTGGGATCGAGGTTGGCGGCAGCGTATTGGGCGGCGGTTTCGAGCACCACGGCGCTGCTCAGGGGGGTGACCAAGCGATGCGCAATAGCGAGTTCGCGAGCGCGCTCAGGCGTCTTGCGTTGAGTACGCGCCACCTCGTCGAGGGCCCAGAGTCGAGTCAGATGGGCACTGCTCGGCGGCTCGACGGGCAGCTCCGTCACGGTGCGGCGCAATCGATTCGCGATCCAAGACGACTCTTCGCCGGACCAGCGCGCGAATTGGTGGTGGAGATCGTCGCTGAGGAGGCCGAGGCGCGGCATCGCGTCGACGCCCGGTGTAGCTCCAAGTTCGACTAAGCCGACGTGCTCGCCGGGCGCGGTCTGCAGCGTCATCAAGCGTACCGATCCCCGATCGAGGGCATTTCTCACTGAGTCGAATGAGCCGAGCGGGACGGGTTGCGGTCCGTGGATCCAGAGAACGGCGTTCGGAGACTGTTCCTTGACCCACGCAATCGCTCCGAGCAATGCCTTTACGTTATCGACGCCACCCCCACGTGGCACGTTGCGCAAAGCACGAGTGAACCTAGCCGGACCATCGCCGTCGTGCAGTCGCGGCACTTCAAGGTAGCCCGCGTCCGTAGCAGCAAACGCACGGAGCTCAATCTGCCGTGACAGTGCCGGCAAAGCCTCTTCGAGCGCCGCGATCGCGGGCTCCGCGGACCTCGACGTATCGAGTACGAGCGCCACTCGGCTCAAGCGTTGCGGCACGACAGCTTCCCAGCTCTGTTCGATGATGGTGTGCCCATCGCCCTGCTCCTTGGGAGAAAGGCTGGAGTCTTCGACCCACGCGCTGCGCTGCTCTGGACGTTGAACCTCGATGATGGCGCTGGGCTCGCCGCGGAGCAGCGCAAGCATCGGTGCATCCACGACGTAGGCGCCGAGGGAGTTCTTCGACGCATTCACGCCGGGCAGTGCGATCGGCTCCTTGGACTCGAACCAAACGCGGTGGGTGAGGCTGCCGGAGAGCGCGAAGTTTCGAGCCACCAACTGAGGAACAGTGACGCGGCCGCGATCGAGCTGGTCGAGCTGGAGTGGGAACGTCATCCCGATCAAAATCTTCATTTCCGCGCCTCCGGCTTGAATGGGGAAGCACTGAATCTGAATCAGCTCCGGGCTGACGAGCGAGACGAGCAGCGGATCGCGACGGGCGCGAACGATGCTCTGATAGGCCGCTCGCGTCTGCCCGCGGCCACCATACGCGGCCTCGCGCGGCTCGCCGTCGATCCACAAGGTGGCTCGGGACACGACGCCCCCCGACGGTAGTCGCAGCTGAGCCCGAGCTTCGGCTGCCTCCGACGTCGCATTGTTACGAAACACCATCGTCCATTCGGCATAGCCAAGTGCAGCGGCGCCGTTGAACGACCCGTCAAGGTGACTCTCAATCAACTCGAGCTCGCCGTTGACGGCCCCGATCCGCGTCGAACCGCGATAGGGATCCCAACGGGTCAGGCGTTCGCGCGCCGTACTGTCCTTCATCAGCACCTCTTCGGCGCTCTCGCCCGTAACGCGGTAGTAAACCTGCTTTGCCTCCGCGGGAGTCACCTTGCGTTCGAATGCTTTGGGCAGGAGTTGGGTCCGACGTCGTCCCCAATCATCCGTGGCGCTCAGCATCGCGTCGCGATCGCCCCAGTGACGAAGCATGCTGATGCCGTCGGCGGCGCGCGCTGCATCGGAGTTAGTTGCCAGAGAGAGCCCGTGTTCCGTGATCAGACTCGGAAGCTCGGCTAGGAGCAGCGAAAGGATCCCGACGCAAATGCCGGCCATGTTCCGCAACCACGGGCGGGAGTACCAACGCAACGCGGCCGAGCTTTGGGCGTTGCGATAGATCTGGATCTGCGCGAGCAAGCTCGCGATCAGGGCGCCAAAGGGCGCGAGCGGTAACAGGCCGATGCCCACTACGATTGCCAGTAACGCGATCGGCAATATTGGCGCAAAGAGCAGCGTGTACACGGACGCGATTCCGATCGCGACCGCTCCAAGCAGATCCAACTGCAATCGCCGATGTTTCGCCGGGTCAATCGCAATTAGAAGCGTATGATGAAGCGGCACGAGCAGCAGCAGCGCGATGTGGTACACCGTTGGCGCCGGGTCAAAGACTGCGTCTGCACAAAGCTCCTTGGCGCAGATCGCAGCGAGCGGCAAAACCACGCCGAACAGAACCGATTGGATCAAGAGCGCGCGTGAGCGGGGTTTGACTCCGCTCGGGTCAACCACGGAGGTAGGTGTCTCGGGCTCGGTTTGTTTTGGTTGGTCCGGCGCGGGCGAAGTCGATTCGCTGGTGTTCATGCGCAAAGCACAGCACCCCGAGGTTGAAATCTCGAGGCGGAGCCACGCAAAGCTGGTGCGGAAATTGTGCAAAGGTCGTGCAAGCCGCCCGGGTTTCGTGGGAAGGTAGCCAGCTGTGGCAGAGCTTCTGGTAGTCGACGACGACGGACATATCCGAGAAATCCTTCGCTTTGCGCTGGAGCAGGCGGGCCACGCCGTCACTGAAGCCAAGGACGGCGCCCAGGCGTGGGAGGCGATTCAGCGCCGCGACTTCGATCTCGTGATCCTCGACGTGACCATGCCCGAACTCGACGGTTTAGAACTGTGCCGACGTATTCGCGCGCGGAGCACGGTTCCCATCATCTTCGTCTCGAGCCGCGACGAGGAACTCGATCGCATCTTGGGTCTCGAGCTGGGCGCGGACGACTACGTGACCAAGCCGTTTAGCCCGCGCGAACTCGTCGCACGAGCCAAGGCCGCATTGCGACGTTACGACGAGATCCGCGAGTTAGCGCGACGCACCGCGACGGAATTGCCGAGCTCGCCAAGCCTTGAGCACCGCGGGTTGCGACTGGATCCCGAGCGCCACGAATGCACCTTTCAAGGCAAGCCCATCAATCTCACTGCTACGGAATTCGACTTGCTCGAAGTGCTATTGCGTCACCCCGGTCGAG
>JBLNFG010001083.1:0-6654 GCA_050263495.1 Myxococcales bacterium
ACGCTGTCGCGCCAAATCGTGAACACCTCAGCGGGTTCGTCGTTTGGTCCCACTCGTCACGTTTGCAGGCGCCGTCGCACAAGATGCGCGGACACTCGGATCGCGCAGATTCTCACGAGAGCATGCGGAGGATCGGCGTAGGGCCTCTACGCAAGTGGCCCCTCTCGCTGCACCCGACGATCTCGTCATCTGGGTCCTCAGAGTCCTGATGAAGCCTCTAACCTCCCCGGACGTGTGCTCTGGAGGAAAGCCGCAAACGTTCTCTGTGTGTCGACGCCGATTCACAACGCTGCACTTTGCCCTCGTTGTACAGTGTCACTGCTCCCGCCAAACACGAGTTAACGAAGCCGGAGCCATTGCGCCAAGCGACAATTCGCTGCGCGCAGGAATCGTCACTGCTCTCATTGCCGCCGCCCGACAGCCGCGAGCCACCTCATTGATGCGAATGAACACAGACGGCCGACGGTTTCCGAGTTCGGACGGTGGAGAGCCGTCGGATCTACAGGGTAGATAACCGGTCGGCGTGCTTTGGCTACTGTCGTTCGCTCTGGAAGGGCACCTCGTGGGCCTGGCTTCCTCCGTCGATCGATGGATTCACGCCGGCGTCAGAGCTCGACTCGACCACGAGCCGGCGCTTATGGCGCAGCGCGATGTCAGCAGGGGGGCAACTGCCTCGCTCTGCCTGTGTGCTCGGAGCCGGGTAGGAAAAGAGCCGTCCAACCGCGCTGTCGATAGCATCCAGGTTAGGAAACAGCATTGCTCGGCCTTGATCAAAACGCGGTTCTGCTTCCGTTTCGGAGAAAACCAGCCCATGCACCTGTTCTTTCCGAATCCCTAAAACCCGACGCGCGAGGTCAAACAGCTCGTATCGCTTCAGATCCGTGGCGACGCTACGCTGAACTTCGCCGTACGCCTCGGGCAGTTGCCCGAGGTTGCCAAGATCGAGCAGCTCGTTATGGATGGCGGTCAGCACCGCTTGTTGACGGCGTGCGCGGCTGAAATCAGAACGGCCGTGTCGCGAGCGCACGTACATGGCCGCCGTAACCCCGTCCATGCGCGCTCGGCCTACCCCGACGTCAAGAATCCGACGTCCGTCTGCGGTTCGTGAGTCCACGAAGTCATCAATGATTGGGCAGGACACGTCGACCGTAATGCCACCAAGCGTATCCACGAGTCGCTCGAACACGGAGAGGTCAATCACCACCGCGTGTTCGATGGGGAGAGCAAGCAAGGTACCAACTGCCTGCTTGAGCGCAATAATGGCGTTTTCTCCCCGCGTGGCGGCTAGCGCATACGCCATGTTGATGCGAGACAAGCCAACCTTAGGGATCTCGACCGCAATATCACGCGGAATACTGATAAGGCCGACGTGGCCGGTCTGCCTGTTCAAGGCAGCGACTACCAACGTATCCGTGAGCCCACTACCCTTCTCTCCTGGCCTCCGATCGATTCCCGCGATCAAGATGTTTTGCGTGGACGAAAGTGGTGAGACTCGCGGTTCCAATGGGAGCTCGGACACCTTCGCGATCGGAACCTCGGCAGAAGGCGGGGCCAGGGGGGTAATAGCTCCGTGCGCGGCTTCTTGTTCGAGAGTGCCAAAACCTCCGAGTAACCACTTGGCCGTTAGCCCAAGTCCGACTACCAGAACACCTGCCAAGAGACGAACGCGGTTGCCGAAGCTGATCAAACGCATTCTCCACGCCATCGACGAGAGCCCGGGCATCCTTCATGGTTGTGAAACCTGAACGGAAATGACCCCTCCGACAATCGGCGCAGAGGGATCGGGGGTGTTGACGCTAAGCGACAAGGATGCACTTGGTGCATGGCGGCGCCCTCTAGCAGAGGTCGCAATCTCGCGCGAGGTCCAGCAACACGAATCAACGTGATGGACGCGCTGCTCGGCCAAGACTGGGATGGCGCGCGGGCGTGGGTGCAGGGAGGCAACAGACGTCTCGGACCACGGCGGAGGCCAAACTGAGTTTCTTCTCGTCCGACACGCCGCAGAGCACGTGCTCGAACAAATCAGCGCCGTTGACCGCAGGAGCTGACGGCACAACCGTGGACTCGACAGTGGAGCGTGACGTTCAAGAGCGGTGTGCTCGGTTCATGCGACCGGTCGTAATCCGCACAAAATGGGAGGCGAAAGCTGAATTACGTTCAACGCACTTGCCCACCTACTCAAAGTTGGCAAGTATCAACAGCGTAGGGCAACACGAAGCGAAGTTGTACTCAGGCTTCCCGATTGACACGCAGTCGATTTGGAGATGAACTCTAAGGTTCGAAGAGCGTGTGGGCGCTCGGCACCAGCAAGCTAATCCCTGAGCTCGTGCGTGAATCGGCCTTGGTGGAACAGGATCGATCGGCATGGGAAAGTGCAACTCGGAGTCTTGTCTGGAATGCCGAGCACTCGCCCGCCTCGTGAACAACAATGATTCGTCCCTATGTTGCAGTGGAGCCTCAACCCACGGAGGATAATTGCGATGAAGCACATCGAACGAACTGTCTTGGCGACACTCGTAGCAGTCGAGCTCAGCACGGCGTGGCTTCGCGGTGCCGCCGCCGCCGCCGTGGCTCCGGAGCCTGCGATTTTGATCATCGGGGCATCGTTCGCCAACGGCGTGACGCCGTTCAATGACACGTTGGACGCGCCTCTAGGTGGAATTTGCGTCAATTTTGGTCGCTATTTGTCGATTGGGAGTGCCATTGTTCGGGATCCACGTCTCGCTGGCTTTGTCATCAATGAAGCAGAAGCGGGTGCAACGACGTTTGACCGTGATGCCTGCAACACAGTGGGCTGCGGTCCCGCCCGTTGGCATGGCTACAGCACTCAATTGTACAAGGCTCTGGCTCGCGTTGCCGTACCCGATCCAGAGCAACCGGGACGCACGTTACGTTATGACGCCGACCACGTGATCATCAGCATGCCCAACGACTGCCTGCACGCCGATGCATTCGGTGTGCCGCAGGAGTATGCCATGCCGTGTAACGAGCCAGAGCTCGACGCGGTGGTTACCCGACTAATCGCCGTCGGGGCCGTTGCTTTGGATCGCGGTATTACGCCGGTATTCGAGGTCTATCCTGATTGGACTAGCCTTGACTTCGAACGGTTTAGGCAATTGTTTGCCGTCGCGTGGACGATTGACGAAACCGGCTACACGTATCTTCGTAGTCAGCACCTGACGCGTATCACGAATGAGCTACGCGGCAGTGTGCTCGTGGACCCGTGGCGCAATTTCGTGCACCTCGGAGACGGCCTACATCCTTCCCCGGAGACGGCGACGATAGCGGGACGCGAATTGGTCCAAGCCATCCTCACCAACCGAGGGCAATGAGGATCTGTATCGACTTCGCTGCACCCGAAGTCGTGCGTTTGGCGCTCCGCGGCCGCGACATTGGCATGCGCTTGAGGCCCGACCGAGGCGTTTCCAAGCCGCGACTTCCGCTAGAGGTCACGCGCTAGGCGTACCGCAGCCCGCGCAGAAACGAGCGTTGGGCGCCAGAGCTTGCCCGCAGCCGGTGCAGAACTTTTTTGCCGCCGCTTGCGGCTCGGGCACAGCCGTGCCGCAGGCGGCACAGAAGCGCGCACCGCCCGGGAGCGGTTTGTGGCATTTCCCACAGACGCCGGTCCCCGGAGCGGTCAAGGGCTGACTCAAGTCGAGTCCCTCTGTTTGATCAATTGCGCGGACCTTCTCTCGCGCTTGCTCGATCGCTGCCTGCGCCTGAATCGCTGGTGCGTGCTCCTGCAGATTCGGAGCACAGTCTTCGCACAGACCGCGCTGGTGATTCCAGCAGACATCTGGGCATACCCATTTGCCGCACAGTGTGCACTGCCGGAATTGGGGGCGACATTCTTCGATGGCACGCTTGAATGCTGAGTCCCAGGCAGGCCCGCGCAACGCATCTTTCAGATGGTCTGCACCCCAGCCTGCGCGGGAAACCGTACCGCCGAAGATCGACCCCGCCGCCTTAAGCACAGAAGCAGCAAACCCCAGATTGTTCTGGACGAAGCTAGAGCGATGACCATTACCACACTTGTCGCAGAAGAACTCGAATTGGAAGCCGGAGTCATTGGAATGATCGGTGTAGTTGCGCGTAAAGCTCTGCGTTGCCATCGTGATCAGAACAGACTAGAGCAGCCGCTCGGGAAATGAAACCTTCGAATTCACGCCACCCTGCAACCTAGTTTGATAGTGCGCGCGGAGGCGTCTTCTGGCGAAAGCACGCGAATCCACGCCACCCCGCAACCCCGTGCGATAACGCGCGCCCAAGGCGTCCAGCGAACGAGAGGTGGTACGTTCGCCCCGATTGCACGTGCCGGTGCTTCGGCAAATCGTCCTGAGTCTCTCTGAGCGTCCTGAGCTTTTGGTACTGCCGACGAACTGATGCCAGCGAACGATCTACTCGGCTGCTGCCAGTGCCGCAGCGTTTGCACCCGCGATTCTACCGAATGTGATCGTCTCCGAGATGGAATTGCCGCCCAGGCGGTCGGCGCCGTGCACGCCCCCGGTTACCTCGCCCGCCGCGAAGAACCCTGGAATGGGGGTACCACTCGTGCTGATCACCTGTGTCTGAGAATCTATCTTGAGCCCACCCATGGTGTAGTGAATCCCGGGAGCAATCTCGATGGCGTAGAATTTCGAACGCTCAACCGTTCGCGGAATGACGCGTCCAAAGGTTGGGTCGATGTGGTTCGGGTTTGACGTGTAGGCGTTGTTATAGGCTTGAACGGTGGCCTCGAGCGCAGCGCTCGGAACTGCAATCCGCGTCGCCAGTTCGGCCAGCGTCAGCCCTTCCTTCACGAGTTCGAGCCGGCTGTAGCCCTCGGTCTGAGCCAGGCCCTCGCGTACCTGCTGATCATACAGAATGAACGCCGTAGAGCCCGTCTGGGCTAGAACCCTGGCCGATACGACTGCGCGCGTCGCCATTTCGTTGACGAAACGCTGACCCTCGCGGTTGATCAAGATGCCGCCGTTCCCACGCACGGCCTCGGTGATGAGCGTCCGATTGCCTGCTGCCAGAGTGGGGTGAATCTGAATGTGATCCAAGTCGACTAGCTGCCCGCCGAGGGCGTCGCCGAGATCGAGACCGTCGCCCGTCGCACCGGGTTGGTTCGAAGAGATCATCTGAGCGTAATCGGGCCGATACATCGCAACGCGGGTTGGGTTTGCGGCAAACCCGCCCGCCGCCAATACGACGGCTTTGGCATGGATTGCGTACAGCCCTCGTTGTTTTCCCAAAACATGAACTCCATTGACCTTACCTTGCGGGTCCTCCGTAATCCGTACGACCTTGCTATTCACGCGTAGGTCGACGGCCCGTGAGGCTGCGGTTGCTCGCAAAACGTTAACTAAGTGCGCCCCCACGGCTTGGCCGCCCGCGGGTCGATGCGTACGCCTGACAGAGGAACCTGCCATCTGTCCGACGTTGCTCAAATCGACGCCGAGTGAGGTCAACCACAGAACGGATGAGGCGGAGTTCTGCGCCAAAATGGCCACGAGCGTTGGATCATTCTCATTGGCACCCGCCGCCAGCGTGTCGCTGGCCATCAGCGCTGGAGAATCGGTAATTCCGGCATCACGCTGGAACTGGGTATTTGCCGCGTTCATGCCTCCCGCTGCCAGCATCGTGTTGCCACCGGTCAGCGGCTGCTTCTCCAGCACAATGACGCTCGCCCCAAGATCACGTGCAGTGATCGCGGCAGTCAGGCCAGCGCCACCCGAACCGATCACCACGACGTCGACAGTCTCCTCGATCCGCGGACTCTCATCGTAGGGTGGCTCGCTCTTCGGAAGGAACACAGGTGTACCGCCGAAGGGAATTTTCGTCTGAAAGAAGTGGCAGTTGCCACAGGACGCTTGCGAATAGGTGTGCGCATGGTGACACGCTGTGCAATTGATCTCACCCAAGTGCGAACGATGCACGGAGATCGTGGCTCCGTCGCGATCGGCAATTTGGCCCAGCGTGCCATGGCACCCAATGCAACGCGCGTTTTCGGCCGATTCATTGTCGTCGAGCTTCAGACCGGCGGTGTCCGAATGGCAGTCTTGGCAGTTGAAATGGCGGTCGTGATGAGAGTCAGCGAGAAACTCTGGTAGCTTCGTCTTCAGGCTAACGAGTGGAGTTGCGGCGTCAGTGTCTTGAATAGTCGGTCTTTCAAGCGAACACGCGCCGGCCAATGCGGCCACGAACACTGCCAATGTGAAGAACGCACTCTTCATCGGATCTCCCACCTGTTTCTCGACAGAACTAATCGCTGGACCGGGCCCATCGGGTCGGCCCAATGCTCGAATCAGTGTCGCGAGATGCACGTCTCGCTTCGCCATTGCCGATCCCTGTCAACGGTCGCGGCGAGCGCGAGAGAAGACTCTTAAATGAGATTTCCGTTCCACTTACCTGAGTCCTCGTGCGAGGAGTATACGTTCCTGGGCGCAGACGCCTGATTCGGCGAAGGCGGGTAATCGCGCGATTTGGCGGATTCTGGTACGACCTATCGGATCAGCGCCAGTGGCCGTGGCCGCGATTGCATGACCTAACCAAAAAAGAGCAAGAATTGACGCACTTCTGAGCATTTCGGGTGCACCGCTCGGCAAAGGACGTTGGCTGCGCCGGCATCGCTGATGGCTTCCTCTGTCGTGGCTCTATGTCACGAATATC